>CAMYMO010000169.1 GCA_947259425.1 uncultured Ectothiorhodospiraceae bacterium
ACAGGATTAATTATGATGCGTATCGCAAAAGCGCCTCTAATGAATAGGTATTTTTAAATGGGTATGGATAGGTGGCAAGTTAGGAGCAGAATAACTGCAGTACGGAGAGCAGCAATTAAAGTGTTAAAAGAAAATGGTATTGTATTTCATAATGCCCCGAGCAATTATGAGTTAGCCGTTTTATTAATAAAGATAAAAGGCATGAATGATATCCATATAAGTAAAAATAAAAAGGTTTTACGAGAATTTTTTGATAATTGTATAGAAAGTGGGTTACTTGTTTTAGCTAGCAAAGAATCTAAGTCATTTTACAGCTCGCTAGAATGGAAAAAATTGAGGTATGAGGCATTTAAATTATACGGAAATAGGTGTATGGCATGTGGCGCTACTCCATCAGCTGACGCGGTATTAAATGTTGATCATATCAAGCCGCGCTCGAAGCACCCTGAACTAGCACTTGATATACGTAATTTACAAATTCTATGTGCTAAATGTAATTGGGGGAAATTAGATAAAGACCAGACTGACTGGCGCGTCACTACATTGGAATAAATGACAAGATTAGGTAACAAGCAGACATACATCCAATAATCAAATATTATGAATATAATACATGGTGACTCAGCAGCAGGAGTATTCAAGCAAGCATTTCATGTGCCTGGCGATAAAATTTTGGTGTTAACAGATGAATTATCATGCGGTCCTTTAGGAAAGTTTGCTGGTATAGAAGAGTGGAAAAAATTCCGTCAGGAATTCTGGAGTAAGTTAGGAGTAGATAGCACATTTAGCGATTTCCAAAGAGACTTATATGAAAACTTTAATAAACTGCATAGGCTCAGGGTTGAGCGACCAGCTAACACTTATATTTATTATCAATCTTTTTGATGAATTAGGCGTTAATTTAAGCACACTCAAGATATTTCAATATGAAAAAATACCTGGAAAGAAACATGAGACACAAGCCCTTGGACTTCTGAATCCGGAACAATTTAAAGCCCATCCTGAGCCGTACATACCAAATAAAGAACATATAACAATAGCCAAATCAGCCTGGAATTCGGTAACAGCGGATAATCCAGAGGAATATTTACAGTTTATTCATACTAATCACGAAAGTATGCCCCTACTTGGAAGAGCACTGAAATATTTACTATTTAGATATCCAAAGTCGTCGAATGGCCTGTCCTTTTGGGATGAGAAGTTACTACAATATACAGAAGAGCACGGACCAACTGCTGCAAGAATAATTGGCCATACATTAGGCGACTGTATGGACGGCTTGGATCTGGTTGGTGATTTTTATATGTTTAGCCGTTTGAAAAAAATGGGTAAATAACACCTTAGCGCCCCTCTTGTTGAAGTCAACGCATTAGATTTACCAATGAGAGAATCGCAAGTGATGATTACCAAAAATGGAAAACGAGCTCTTGATGAAAAGGTGAATGTTATTGAGTTAAATGGCATAGATGATTGGATTGGGGGTGTGCATCTTGATTCGTCAACTGGCTCAGTTTGGTTACGAAAAGATGAAACATTATTTAGTCAGAAACTGTGATTTTACCAAACAAGCTGTCTCAGCACACGCCTAAAAGCTGTACGACAGAGGTTTAACCCAGTGTTTCTGGTTTTGGCCGATTAAGAACATTGGAATAAATTAATAATGGACGAGACCAGATGACTCATGTTTTGCAATGACCAGTGGAACCCACCCTGCATCTGAGACATAGGTTAAATAAATAAACTGAGCAAGGAATCAATATCCAATAAAAGTTGTATTCTGAGCGAAATAGCAAAACACTATCTTTTTGCTTATTATAGAAAATGGTGACAAAATGCGTTTTTAATCATAATGGAGAGCATCAGATGGCTATTAAAAAGAAAGCGAAAAAAACGGTAAAAGGTGCCACTCATTTAAAGGCTGTCGATTCGGCTATAATCAGCATAAATGATGTGGCCGCTGCTGCAACAAAAGCAGTTATTGCTATGGAGAAGGAATATAAGAAATTAACAAAAGCAGCCAAAAGGATGAACAAGAAACGCGCATCTTTGATGAAAAAGGCTAAAACCGCTACAAATAGAATGAAAAAGGACGCCAGTGCCGCCAATAAGAAAGCTGTATCGGTCATTAATAAAGACATCGCCGCGATCAAGAAAGAGTTAGCCAAACATAAATCAGTGAAATCAGCTATTTCGGAAGAATTAGCGACACTTAAATCAGCATCTAAACGTGCTGTAGCTTACGCCAAAGGTATAGTTGGGGCAGACAAGGTACTGAACAAGCCTAAAAAGAAGAAAAGAAAGAAAAAAGCCGCGAAATAAAGATTTTCGTCTGGCTGTAAAAGGAAAAGACAACCCACCTTACGGTGGGTTTTTTATTGATTAATCACATAAAATCAAAAGACATTCTCGGATTCAGAAGGAAGGGCCCAGATTGCTTAGATATAGAATGTTGGGATAATTACGGTGGGGATTTTTTTATGCGTGTTTTCATGGATTGAAGGGAGCGGACCAAGGTAAGTGACTAAAGCAATCATAATAAGACTTAAAAAAGGTTATTTAACAGTACTTAGATGGCTGTTTTTGATATCAAAATGGGATGTTTAAGAAAGCTGCGTCAGAAGGTAACAGAAAAAATAGATCTGTCGTTTTTATTGATATTATTTGATTAGGGAAAATATCTAAATATTTAGTTACATGGACGTTGTCGAAAATTAAGGGCAAGGGTGGTGTTCGGCCTGTATGCAAGATGCGACAGTGAAACACTAAAGTTCGGTAGATAAACGGTCGATTATTCCGTACTGTCAGGCTAAATACGGGGGGAACGGGGAGAAAACGCCGAATTGGTTTTAGTCAAGATGAATCGACTTTTGGGAAAAAGGTGTTTATACCTCTACTCAAGATTGTTCCTATTTCAATCGATTGAACACCGGCACTATACACACGCTTGTTGAATACCAGCTACATGCTCTAGACTTCACATTATTTAATAATTAATTGGATCGACATGGAATTTGAATCAGTTTTGCCGATTATTTGGGGACCCGATTATGGGCATTCCGTGTGTGAGCCGTTAACAGATTCGCTAATTGCAGAGGCAGAGCAGAAGTTAAATATAACGCTTCCTGAAGAGTATCTAACATTGATGCGGATAAGAAATGGTGGGTTCTTACGCTTTGACCACCACCCTAAACTTGATATGGAATTAGGACAATTATTTGGTATAGGTTATCAGGATAACCAATCAATATTTAATTCAGAATGGGATTACTATGTCGTGGACGACGACGGTAACGAAGTACCCTTTCCGAAGGAGTCGCACCGACTCATTCAGATTTGTGGCGACGGGCATATCTGGATATGTCTCGATTATCGATCCGTGTCCGGACAAGCTGGACAACCAAAGG
>CAMYMO010000170.1 GCA_947259425.1 uncultured Ectothiorhodospiraceae bacterium
CCCCTACACGGACAACCTCTAGTAATCGCTCAGTAACTTTTAATAATAACTTGTCACCTGTTTCATGGCCTAAGGTATCATTTATCTTTTTAAAATCATCTAGATCAACAAGGAGTATGGCAATAATGGATTGATCACGGCTTGCTTCATTTATGAGATACTGCAATCTATCCGTCGATAAAAACCGATTGGGAAGTGAAGTTAAGCTGTCAAAGTTAGCTTGTTCTAATATTTTTTCTTCTCGATTAGCGATTGTCTTTGACATTGCTTTGAAGTTTTCAGCCAAATTCTCCAGCTCGACATCCTGTATCTCCTCATAGTGAATATCGTAATCCCCTTCTGCTACCGCTGTTGTCCAATTTGATAACGTGCCAAGCGGCTTCTCTAAGTAGAATTTTATAAACATTTTTGTGCTAATTGTTATAAAGACGACAATTAATAAAATTGTTAGTGAACCAGACCAGACAAGGTTTTTCATAGACTTTTCAAATGCCGATACACTTATTGCTAACTCGACCGATCCAATCGTTCTTCCATCGTAGGCGATTTCTTTTCTACTCATTATAAAATCTGAGGCTGATTCTCTTTCCATTTCATAGACAGGCTGATGTTCTCCCTCAGAAAATATTTTTAAATGTACGACGTCCTCATGAGCAGAATATGTCTCACCTAAATTTATTATGTTTTGAATATCATACGTCCATAATAATTTCGCCAAACTGCTGGCTATAATATTAATTTGTTCATCTAATTTCTTTTGATAACCTTTTGAAGACTGTTGATACACAAACACAGATACAGTAGAAATAGAAATCAATACAGAGACAACAACTAGCGACAACACAATCTTTGATAATCGATTGCAAATACTTTTTTTCTTCATGAATTGCCTCGCCACCAACACTTTTATAGTTACTCTATTCCATACTGATTAAGGATTTTTTTAAGCTTACCATTCTTTCTTAACTCGATAATTCCCTTATCAAGTTTCTTTGCATTTTCTCGACCCTCAGAATTAGGGGTAAAGGCAACGTATATCTCATCTCCCTTACCAGTTGTGACAAATTCTACTTTATTAATGTCATTTCTTTTATTCGCAACATATTTCGCAACATATTTATTTTCAGGAAAAATATCAATCCTTGATCTTAATAACATTTCATATAACGAATTCAAGGGTTGCTCTTGATGAATGGTATATACTCGATCTTTATTCTTTTTCCGTAATTCAATGTAGCTGTCAATCACTCCGTGATTATCATATGTATAATCGATTATTACCCCCACTACTTTGTTATCAAGTACATTCTGCGTTTTAAATTCAAATACCTCTCCCTTGCGGACCACAAATACAGTTTCATCAAATCCTAAATTTTCACTGCCAATAATGTTACGACCGTGATTACCTTTCACCGCACCTACCGCCGCATCGATAGTCCCATTTTCTGCTGAGAGCAAGGCACGCTTCCAGGGTAATACTCGGTATTCAACATTGATATTATGTTTTGAGAAGACTTCTCTTAGGACTTCGATGATATAACCGGGTTGAGCACTACCAGGAACACAGTTATATGGACACCACTCATCTGCAGCAACGATGAGTGTTTTATTGTTTTTTGTTTCAGCAAAACCAAGACTAGTCGCTATAAATAATGACAAGAGGGTGAGTATTCTTATAATTTGAAAAGCAAAACGAATCGTTTTCAAGTCTATGCCCCAATTTGTCATCTCATTTGTAATAGAATTGACTGTCCTTCCTTGGTGTCATTCTTGAATACATGTACTTTAGCAAAATTCTTCTTATTTACGAATCTTTTAATGTCTAACTCTATTACGACAAACAAATCACACATATTTTATAAGCTTACTATTCACCCAACTCGTTTTTCACATTTAGGATTGGAATCAGAGCACAATAATTTCTTATATTAGCGGAGAATGATTGGGGTCAGAGCACAATAAATTCTTATATTAGCAAAAACTGTGTTCTGACCCCGGTTTTCCCATTGTTTCCATTACTTAAACTCCATCTGCAATACGAAGGGCAAGTAAGGGGGTTTTTGCACTTGCATACCGTTATAACTATCAATGAAACATCGGGACTTGGGTGTATCAAAATTAGATACCACGTCTTTAACAAAGGCGTATTTTTTACTATTCCCGTGATTAATTATTAAATACTGTCGTACTATTTCACTTCCCAGTTTAGAACAACCCAAATTGCTATCTAACCGATGAGCTTTACTATACTTCATGAACTTAGTTGCATATGCCTGATAAACGCTCGTCTCTTTATTCTCCCGCCAGTGTTGTTCGGCTTCGTTATAAGTAAATTCCGAACCCAGGCTATACGAAGAAACCAGCAACATTCCTATAGTGATTATCGTTTTAAATTTTAAAATCATAGTAATCGAGTCTGACTCCATTGGTTTCGTCATTGGTCCGCTAATCACTTGTAGCCTGGGTTTCTGCTTTCTTGAACTTAATCATCATATACAGTGTTTCCAATATTTCCAAAAAAATAATAATTGCTATACCAATATAGGCATATGTCCAGAGAATATTATCCGCATTGTTGAAATATGATCTAAGGGCAAAATAGAGACAAACAAATAAGATGCCAAATACTATCGCCTGCATGATGAGGTATTGTTTTTTTGTGAATGGGACAAGGCCATAGGCCTTTACCTTTATCTGCGACATGAAATCCCCCTCACTCAAAATAATAAGATTAGCTGAAGTATAAGTCAGAATCTAATTTCTTTGCACCCACCAACTCGCTAACACGGCTACAGAGATGTTATGCCAGATTCCGAGCGACTATATTTCTATTTATTCTTAATTAATTTAATTTCTTGATAATACTTAATAACACCCGGGTGCAGTAATTTTCTATTCACATTCTCAATCGTATTCTCTGCTGTTGTAAAGCGCCCTTGTTTGAGTTTATTAGCCATCATCGTTTCACTCTGGTGTATCGCCTTTGCCAGGTGATACGCCGCAGCTTCAGAAACCGAAGGACTGATCAAAATTAATGACCACAAACCAATGGACTGAATGTCTTTATCCTGACCTTTGTACGTTCCGGCAGGTACCGTCATGCGTGTCAGGTGTGAGTGTTTTTTTAAGATGGTGTCGATCTGTTTTTGTGTGGGAGGAATAAACCGTGCCCCACCAGACGAGTTGGCCACTTTCACGAACCCAGGCCATCCGATACCGGCACCCCAAAGTGCCTCGGCTTTTTTCTCAAGCACCAGCTTCGGACCTTCCGCTGCTTTGTTAAGAATGATTTGCTGGAAGTCTTTTTCAGGATCCAGACCGAGACCGTTTAAAACATCATTCACCAGTATTCTTAATCCAGATGCCCTGGTACCAAAGGCAATCGGTTTACCTTTCAGATCAT
>CAMYMO010000171.1 GCA_947259425.1 uncultured Ectothiorhodospiraceae bacterium
CCAAACTTATAAATGGCCTTTTCATAAAACAAGGATTCCTGATTGTTTTTAACTATATCAAAATAGGCCTGCTCGGCACTTGCGTAGCGGCGTAATAAGAATAACATCTCGCCACGACGGAATTGCACCTCATCACGATAATTAGTGTTCGGATAAAAATGCATGATCCGATCTAAAATTTCCAAAGATTTTTTGGGCTGGCCATTTAGCTCATAAGCCTTAGCAAGTTGATACAGGATCTGATCGTTATTGGGGTGATTAGGATGAGATTCTAAATAGGTCGTATACAAACGAATCGATGCCTGAGTATCCTGTTGACCTTTTTCAACGTCTTTGCTGCTGTCGGCAGAGAGTTTTTCTTCACCCACTTTAAGTTGTAAGTCAGCAAGACGACGTAATGCCTGACTGTAGAGTGTGTAATCGGTGGTGATGGACAGGAATTCCTGATAATATTTGCGGGCGGTATCTTCATCGATGGGTAACGCGCCTTCCGGTTCAGCTAAATCGATACTGCGATCTTCAATATTATCAATCGTGGCCAGTTTTTTACTATTAGAGGAACACGCGGTGATCGCCAGGCATGTTATCAGGCATAGTAGGAGCTTATTGTGCATTTTGGCCCCCCTGATCGTTAGCGTTTAAGTCTTCATCAATCGGAGCAGGAGCTTCTTGTTTTGTTGCTTCTGGTGCTGACGTTTCAGTTGCCGATGTTTCTTCCGTGGTATTTGTAGCCGGTGCTGATTCTTCTAAACCATCTGGGTTATCGCTGGTCTCGTCATCTTCGGCTTGTTCGGCTTCTTTTTGCTTTTGCGCCGCTTCTGCTGCTTGCTTATCTTTATCGATGATCAAACTGTCATAAAGGCGGGCAATACCGAAGCGTGCTCTAACATGATAGTTTTCCAGTTGCTGACGACGCTTGATCAAACCTTCTCGGGCGATCTTTTGAATGTATTGTTCCTGTCTGGCAATCGATTGATCCAGACGCGCGACTAAATTATTGATGCGGGTTTTTGACCAGGCAATCTTTTCATCATAACCTTCGAAAAACTTTGGAGCATTATTGGCAGTTTTAACCAGGCTGCGTTTGGTTTTACGAGATTGCTCAATGGCTCGATCAAGTTGTTTTAGATTACTTTGCACTGACCACAAACGAGGTACAAATTCACTTTGTAGCTTAAAGTCCATGACGCCTTTCAGGAGTTTAAATTTCTCGTATTCATAGCTCATGTCCTGCGATTTAGATAACCGGCCTAATTTCTTTTCAACGTTCTTTAGTGTTAGTACCAGATCTTCTTCGTCTTCCGTGACGAGTGCAAAGCCGTCATTTTCTTGTGTAATACGTTTTATTTCAGCGGCAATTTTATTGCGCTGCTCTTGCATGCTGGTGATACTTTTGAGGCGCGCATCACTGGCCACTTCGGGTAGTTTTTTGTAATAGGCGTTACGACGTTCTCTTAACATCAGTTCGTAAGCAGGCAGCTGCCCCCACCAACGTTTTAAAACGTATTTTAAATGAATCAGACTTTGATAATTTTTATAGGCTTCCTGGAAGGTATTGGTGGCCATCATCTGATTTAAGTAAGGGGCTGAAATGGATTTGGGTAAGCCAAAACTGTTCAGCGGTAATGAGGTTTCATCATCAATATTGGCGGGTCGCATGGCTTCAATTAATTCACCGCGTTGCACCGCTACCATCACATCTTCGAGCCGATTGATCTCATCGCTGTAAGCTTCAATCGCATTTTGGTAATACTTCATGGCCAAACGTTTTTTATCCAATTTTTCAATGGTAAATGGAATGGCGATCATGGATTCCTGAACGGTGGTATCCAGTGCTTTACGATTTTGTAATTCTAACCAGGGGCTTAAGGCCTCTTTATATTTTTCCTGGCTGGTGAATGACCAACCCAGACCTAACAAGGCCTTGTTTGATAATGGACCGCTTAAACGAATTCGTTTGAATTGAGTTTCGGCATCGGCCGCACGGTTGGCACGCATATAGGAAAAACCCAATGCTAAAGCAGCCTTGTCTCGCAGGGCATTGAGTTCATGACTTATGCTAAAAGGGTCGAGCGAACTGACGTTATCTAATAAACTAATCCCTTCTTCGAGTTGCCCCGCTTTGACCAGTGCCACCCCTAAATTAAATTGTGCATAAGCTTCCCACTCTGAACTGCCCTCAAAGTTTTCTAATACCTCAACCGCTTTGAGGTAGTTTTTTTGTTTCATATAAATATTGGCAAGTAGATGCAGTCGTTCAGCTTCGCGATCTTCAGGTAAGGTATCTTTGATTTTGATCAAGGCTTGTTCAGCCTGAGCGATATAGCCTTTTAAATAACGTAACTTGGCAATGTAATACCAGGCTTTGTCATGAGTAGCAGGTAGCGACTCGCTGGAAAGTAATTCCTGAAACAAGGTGCTGGCGTCATTGTGCATGCCATAGGCGAGGTATAAACCGCCAAGCAATAGATTGGGGTCTTCTCCCTGAACCTGGATAGGATCACGCACATTAGCCACCATTAAATTGGTGATGGCTGAGAAATATTTTTGCTGGAAATAATTAAATAAGGTTTCACCGTAGCGTAAGTCATAGATCTCGGTGGCTTCTAAAGTCTCCTTTTTTTCATCGGCATGAGTTTGTGCACTCAGACATGTAAAGCTGAGCAGACTAAACAGCAAAGATAAAAGCGTGCGTTGATTCATGCCGGTTTCGTTTATGGGTTATTCTGCTTCCCAGACCTTGGCTTTAAACTCTGGTTGGTGTTTGGATTCGCTATCGCGAATTTTTAATTCAACAAATTGAGGTTCGGTGCCCTTGACGACTTTTACGGTGATGGCGCGTTTGTAATCCCGGTCTTTCGGGCCTTTACCAACAAAGTAGGCAATTAATTCATGTTCACCTGAGGTTAAATTGCCCGTATAAAAACGGTGTACGCCGCCACGTTGCAGGGCTTTGAGCTCACGTTCGGTATAAAGGTGATTGCCGACCACGCGATCATCGAGTCGAAGTTGTACGGCATCCAGATCAAACATCAGACCAATGTCCATGGAAACGAATACAGTAAACTGCGTATTGGCTGGAAATAATAAATCTTCTTCCAGTAAAAACAAATCGCGATTGAGATCGAGGACTTCTTTTTTAAGGTCCTGGATCTGGGTGTCCAGGGTCGTCACGGTGCCTTGAGTGGCGGGTTGTTCCGCAGCTTTAGACTCTTCTGCCAGGGCGTGGGGTGCGAACAGACTAAAGGTTAAACTTAACCAGAAATACACCATACCGGCAAAAGTGGGTACTAACTTACTCATTTGAGAGTCTCCGAGGTCATACGTTTTTAGATTATAGATCAATCGCTTGTGAGGCCTTAATAATATTGAGGATCAGCTCAATAATATAGTACAGA
>CAMYMO010000172.1 GCA_947259425.1 uncultured Ectothiorhodospiraceae bacterium
CTATTCACTTGAACGAATTATGAATGTGTTAGATATGGAGCTCATTATTGAGGAAGATATTATGCATCCTCATGTTGCCTGGACCACGGTTGCACAGACAAGAATAGCTTGTTAAGAAACTGAGTTTTTATTTTTAAGAAGTGTCAGTCGTCAACTGACACGAGTGTGTTCTGTTCTTTGAAAATTATAGTGAGCTGCGCGTTTATTAAATAGAATACGTGTTTAGCCCAGTCGTCGCCTAAACTAATTTAGTGTTCCAACTCCTTTTCCTGGTCTGTTCATATTTGAATTTTCGCAACTTGTTTCTGCATCATTTTTGCTTTTTGCTCACCCAGCTTGAGTAAAGCCTGTTCGCGCTTTTGCGCGGCTTTAAGTTGTTCCTTGAGCGGCGAAATTTCAGCCTTGGCTAATTTGATTTCTTCACGCGCAGCTTCTTTTGGTGTGAAGTAATAAGCTCTAATATGCTTTTTTTATTCTATCTTCTTTAATGTGTGTCATTTTAAGTTTATAAATCTTACGATTGAATTCAATTGCTGGCGTAGCCAGACAATTGGAATGACTTGTTATATTCTTTGTTTCCATTTTTTTGGATCTCGTCGTGCATGCAAAACAGCAAGCACGATGACTTTATTATTTTCTAGAAGATAAAATACGCCGAAAGGAAATCGCTGGGTAACGACTCTGCGTACTTCTTTATGTACTTTTTTATATATATTTGGACGCCTACGGAGTTTTGAGAAGACTTCATCAACACATAATTTAAAGTCAAACCCCAAGCCCGGCCTTTGCTCTTGATACCAATTAAAGGTATCCAATAAATCCACCCTGGCTTCAGGCCGGATAATTATTTCATAGTCCATTATTTCATTTCTTTTTTAACTTCTTCCCAGGATGTTCCTTCATTAGGTGAGGCAGCATAAGCAGCCAGCCTTTCATCAAGTATTTGCTTCTGAGACTCAGTGACTTCGATTTGATCTTGGTTCGATGCCACGCTATCCCAGAGCTTTTCAGCTAACAAAATACGCTCAGATTGGCTAAGTTGTTGAATATCTATGTGGTTTTCTGTGCTCATCTAATTATTTTAGTTGATTATTTCATAACCGTCGATACTCTATTTCAAAGAATATATCGATTGAAACAAATGGCCGACAAACCGCAGATCGGGTTGGCGGTCCAGCGCGTAAGCGCGAATTTGGCTGAGTTGTTATGTGTTTTAGTCACAAAATACCAAAATGTTTGATTTTTCATTCAAAGCTTGTTTGCAAGCAACTAATATAGAGCTTAATTGCTCAGATAATTGTTCATTACTACCATACATAACATGAATCTCTTCAATTTCATTAATAAGATACTGTAGTTCATTTAGTGAATACTTAGAGTCATTATAATAATCTTCCATTCTCTTAAATAGAGGGAACTTACCTTCAGGCAAACCAAATCGAAAGAATATTAGTTCATGCGGTTGCAATTCAAACGATGCAACTGGTTGCTTGTTAGGAGGTTTGTAATTCTCCTCTACTAAATGAAAATCGAGTGCCATATCTTTTTAAACATAACGTTTAAGCGCACCGGCGCCACTGCAGCAGCTCTGCTGCTGTATGGCGTCCGTTGTGGCGCATCTTGTTAGGCCTTTTTACCATTGTTTTTAAGAAAATTATTAATACTGTTTTCATTTCTCTTAGACCCCAATAACCATTCTACACGCCACTCTGTTACACGCTCACCTTTCTCATGAATGAATGTGCCTGGGCTGGGTTCATTAACCCACTCCAATTGACGTATTAAAACTAAAGGTGGCTCTGCACCTTCAGTTTTATCAGAGAATTTTAATGCCTCTTCATATTCAGCGAAGGCATAAAAATAGTCTTGTCCATTCGCACGGTCTTCTGCTCCTTTCTCGGGATGGACCCATACACGATATTCTAAGACTTCATCATAAAAGTAACCTGCGCCAGATTTCGTTTTACCTGGATACACCCCGACAGACTCTATATTTACAGCGGTAGGATATTTACTATCCCCAGATACAACTTTGTTTATTTCTGCGACAGAAAAAGGAGATACATCAGACCAACAGCCAGTTAATGCAACGAATGCAGAGATAAAAATACTTTTTCTAATAATCGTAATCATGTATTTACATAGGCCTAACAGTTACTATACGGACCCCGTTGGGTCCGTATAGTTATATAGTCAATTCCTAATATCATTTTGTATCTCATTGTCTTTTGACCAGTTTACACTGACTGAACAAAATATTGAAAGCGCAAATCGTGACACGGTGTTGCAGTTTGCAACTCCTTAAGTTACTTAGCAAAACCCAATCTGGTCGGTAAGTAAGAAGGTGAATGTCGGCTTTTAGGTGTGGATTCCCTGCTCCCAGGGAATGACGGCAATGACGGCAATGACGGCAATGACGGCTTTGGGTGGCGCATTCAGCCTGTTAGTACTGGAACATCAATGACTGCTTATGAGTATATTCAAAATTACCTGTTATCAGTTTCTATTTAGATTTTTCTGTCAGGTTAAGTTCGAATTAATACACTTAAAATGCTCAAAACAAATCATTTAAGCTCGTTCGCAAAAAACGCAGGCTACGACGCGCCAAATAACGGCGCGCCCATTAATTTAAACGTTCAACATTAACGACCTGATAATCTATCACCACTACTAATTCATTTCACAGAGACTCTAACGAAATGACAACCTTTTAATTTAGTATTGATAAAATAACTGTCTTATTTCGAGATCATTTCAACGGAAAATAAATTTTAGTCATAAGCCCTTCTGGATCACTTTCCATCAGTTCGGGGTTTAGATAAATTTCAAATACTGGCGCATCATCCAGCTCACGCTCCTGGTTTGCGATCCATTCATGGGCGATCTGGTCGTACGTATCAATCAGTTTTTCATACGGCCCTTCATGCATAAACACCGCGTAATCTCCACCACGTATGGTTTGAATCCCAAACTCTCCATCGGCCTGCATAGATGAATCCGCTGGGATGCAGGCATCATAGCGAATTTTATCTTTATCCGTTATCTCGGGTGAATCATGACAGACACCAATCATTTGAGTCTTATCGGTGTAGAGGTTTTCTTTTTCGGCATGCTCATCCATCGCCTGCCAGGCGATCGGCGCAGATTGCATGTAGTCACCACGGCGTCGGGTAAACAAAACGCGCTGTTCTTTTCGGTTTTCAATCTTATAGTTCATGCTAAGCTCCTTTTCGATTTCGGGTTGATAACGATAACGTGAAAGGAAGGTTTGCCAGTCTTGCCGATACTCGGTTGGCGTCGCTGAAAACTGTTGCTTGAAGGCTTTACTAAATGCGGCCGGCGTCTCATAACCGGAGTTATAGGCGATGTCGGTAATATCCGTATCC
>CAMYMO010000173.1 GCA_947259425.1 uncultured Ectothiorhodospiraceae bacterium
ATGTTTCATTTTATTCTGTTCTTCTGCAGAGGATTTCCAGAAGTTAATATCATCGTATTCGATATCGCCTTTTGCTGGTGACTTCAAACCAATCAAGTGCTTTAATAAGGTACTTTTACCACAGCCACTGCCTCCCATGATAATAAAAATATCTTCATGGTTGATATCAAAACTTAAATCACGTTGGATAACAAAATCACCATAGGCCATGGTTATATCACGTAACGTTATATGAGCACGATTTGGGGAAACTTGTTTTGCTAATGCAGTCATTAATTATCCCTTTAAGTTCGCCAATTAAATTCCCACTAAATTCCAAGCGCTTGAAACACGATGGTCAGTATCGAGGCGGCCACGACAATTAATACGATGCTGGTAACAACCGCCGAGGTCGTGGCTTCACCGACCGCCGAGGCACTGCGTCCACACTGCATGCCCCGCAAACAGCCCGCATACGCAATCAGGACTCCGTAAACAGACGCCTTACTTAACCCTACCATTACCTGACGCATATCCAAAGCCCGCAGGGTTTGATTGTAATATTCAAACATGGTGACATCAAAAGCAGTTACGGCAATCACCATACCCGCAATCATACCGACGATACTACCGTACAAGGTTAATAACGGTACCATCATGATTAAAGCCAGCATACGGGGTAACACCAGATGTTCCATTGGTGAAATACCCAATGTTTTTAATGCATCAATCTCTTCGTTGACCTGCATCGTACCTAATTGTGCGGCGAATGCCGCTCCGGAACGACCGGCAATAATAATCCCGGTCATTAAACCGGCCATCTCGCGTACCATACCGATACCAACCAAATCGGCAATAAAGATCTGCGCGCCAAACTGTTGTAATTGCACGGCGCCCATATAGGCCAGGATCAAACCGACTAAAAAACTAATGAGGGTTACGATGGGAAGAGCATTCGGACCGACTTCCTGAATAATAAGAAACAGATCGGAACGTTTATACTGGGCCTTCCCAGTTAAGAACCGACCAAAAGCCAAAGCGGCTTCGCCGAGGAAATGTAACGCTGCTGGTGCAGCCTGGATAAAATCAATTGCGGTCTGGCCAATTTTTTCCAGATTACCTGCAGCATGTTGCTTTCGCCCGGTGTCTTTAACCTGCGGTACGGCTGTGGCTAGCCCTAACAAACGTTGTACGCCTTCCGGTAATCCGGACAGTTCGACTTTTATATTGAACGATTTTGTTTGTTCAATAACATTGAGCAAAAACGTACACAATCCGGTATCCCACTGGGTCACTTGCTCTGAATCAAATGCCAAAGTCTGGACATCAGGATGATCATTCAAATAGGCAAGCAGGCTATTAACCGTCGGCAGATTATTTTCTAACCGCCAATCACCAGCAGTCAGAATGATCAGCGTCGCGGCATCCGATGGACTCACCGATAACGACCAATGTTCATGGTCAGATAACAGCAACTGATTTTCCATCGCTATATCCCTATCCCCGTCATTAATGCAATTAACGAGCAGTGTAATAGTATACCGCTATGGATGGCAATGCTTGACGGGTTGTTGTCCTGCCATCCTGGAGAGAGCTAAAACGCTTGTTACCTTGAGAAATGCAATGACGAAGGATTTTAGGTTTTCCGCTCTGTACCATCATTCGCTTCGCAAAATCTATCACTCAAGATATATACGGATAATTAAGATTTTTAACGTGCACGCGGCATTGGTCTGGGCATCGGTCTGGGCATCGGTCTGGGTGGAGGACGAGACGGTGGTCGTGCAGGCGGCGGCCCGGCAACAGGTGGTCGTGGTTTAGGCGGATGGGTTCCCGGCGGTCGTGTACCAGGTGGTCTCGTACCGGGAGGTCTCTCAATAGGATGCTCAGGTTTTGGCGGACGATTACCCGGGGGTGGACGATAATGCGGTGGGTAATATCCCGGCCCCCAGTACCATGGATCATAATAACCCGTACGATAATAGACTGAGGCGCTGGCACTACCACCACTGCTGTTGGAACAGCTTGATGCCACGATCGAAATGAATAGCAACATGGCGATGATAAAAAACATCCGTGACTGAGGTTGGCTATCGAATTTTCTCATTTTAGCCATCTTTACTTCTTCACCGTACTGGGTTTAATCCACTTCACAATACCCATCACACCGCCCAGTGGATCCGTGAAAATTGCCAGGTTGCCATCATAAAGGTCCATATTCGGTGGCACCATAACGTGCCCACCGGCTTCAGTGACCTTCTTTAAGGTCCAGTCGATATTATCAACTTTAATATACGGCAACCAACCCGCACGATTGGCACCTTCTGGTAGCGGCACAATGCCTGCACGTGGTTTATTTGCTGACTTTAAGATTAAACGTTTTATATCTTTGGTGACCTCCGTTTCATGAAGTTCATACGCAGCAAGTTGTTGGTAAAACTTTCCAGACTTATCAAGATCCTTTGCAAACAGATCCATCCAGAAAAACTCACCAATTTCTATTTCTGAGTCAACTGGGTCACCACTTGTCGATTTTAATACTCCGAATAAAGCGCCTTCCGGATCGATAAATAAGGCGTACTTTCCACGTTGCGCTAACGAGGTTGGCGGCGTGTGTACTTTACCTCCAGCTTTTTTTACGACACTCACCAATTTTTCTGGATCGTCTACTGACATCAGACCGATCCAGAGTCCGCCCAGTTTAGTAGTTCCACTGGGTTCGACATTGAACAAGCCGGCGATGTTATCGCCATTGTTTATGATTAGTGTATATTGATCATCTGATTTGCTAATGGTTTTAAAATTCCAACCAAAGACATCTGCATAAAATGCTTTATGTTTATTGATATCAATGGAAGCCAGTTCAAACCAGGTGAACTTACCGGCGATCTGCTGACCGCTCGGTTTCGCATTCAATGGTGGCAGTATCGGGGCTGAAATAACAACGTGAACGGGTAAAAACAACATGCCAAGCAGCAGTAACAATGCAGCGAAGCGAAGCAGCAACGATTCTTCCTGTGTTGGTTCAGTATTCCACATGCTGAGCACTTCCTTGATGCGCGTCGATTAGCCTGACAGGATTAAGTTGATCATCTTCTACTGGAACACTAATGTTGTTTTCCTGAGTAGGGTAACGACGAAAGAACTTATCTCGCCCTGTATTTTTATTCACGTTGCTTTTCATCCAAAACTACCGGCCTATTTCTATGGTGTATACCAAATCGGTGAGGTATAAGCACGTTCCTGATGAGTCAATTTTACATTTTTCGGTACTTTAGCACCGAGGCGCACCTTGTCATAGGGCTCCGGGGCCTGGTCGTAATAAAAACGCCGCAGTCGTTCGTTGCTGTCCACCTCCGCCCCTACCGCCTCCGGCGGCTCTCCCATCCAGGAACCAGT
>CAMYMO010000174.1 GCA_947259425.1 uncultured Ectothiorhodospiraceae bacterium
ATTATCGTTAAGCTGCCGTACGGTGTGGTGTAAGGTTTGCGGGCAACCTTCAACCTGTTTCACGATCACGGTTTTTTGCTGACAGCCGAGCAGGGTTAACAGCCATGTAATCAAAATAAATACCCGCATTGAATTGGTAACGTTGAGGCCCATCTTGTCTGGTTAAATCATGCGCAACTTGAATACGGATAATATCGTAAATTATTCCTAATCTGTATAAGAAATAGTTAATAAATATCACCGGTCGACCCTTAATACGTCAGTGCCCGTTATTTTTGTCAGGAATGCGGGCCATTACATTAGCCACATACTTATATATTAGCTAACATGTAGACCAGGATTGAGACAGAAACCAGGGGACCGGAGCAAAGCATAGGGAATGACCTGAACGCAGTGCAGGAAATGCTGCGTGATGCGCATAGCGCATCGAGGCAGTGCCTGCATCAAATTCGAAGAAATTCAAAGCAAGGGGGAATAATGTCTGAAGCAAATCAATATCAAACACCACAATCGCGAGTTGATAGCCAACACGCCGCTGAATTTTCCAAGCCAAAGATTTTTGGTGTGAGTGGACGAGTAGGGCGGGTTCGATATATCGCCTATAGCATTGGGGTAACGTTCTTATGGATTTTTCTAATCGGTATCCTGGCGGCCATTGCGGTACCGCTGCTTGGATCGGATAATCCTGTGATAATGATGGTGCTTGGCGGTTTATATTATATTGGCATTATTGTTTATCAGTTTATGGTAAGCATACAACGTGTGCATGATTTTAATTCTTCTGGTTGGCTTTCGCTGATCATACTCATTCCTCTCGTCCCAATCATTTTGTGGTTTATTCCCGGAACGGATGGCGAGAATAATTATGGTAATCCACCCACACCAAACCATGCGGGTGTATTCATCGCAGCTTTTCTAGTACCGGTTGTACTTATTGGCGTTATGGCTGCGATTGCAATACCAGCATATCAAGGCTATATCAATGCCGCTAAAGAAGCTCAACAACTTGAGCAACAACAACCGTAATCCTGAATGATACAAAAATAATTTATTCGACAAGCTATTTTAATGTTAGACACACGACGATCTATTGAAACTCCAGAAGGCGTTGAGTTAGGGCTGCGCCTGGCGGGCCCCGTGGTGCGTGGTTATGCCTGGATAATTGATATCCTGGTGAGATTTGTGATTTACATCGCGATCTGGATTGTGTTTGGCGTCATGGGAAATTTTGGTGTTGGCTTGGCGATGATTGCTATGTTTTTACTTGAATGGTTTTATCCGGTTGTTTTTGAAATGTATAACCAAGGCGCGACGCCCGGGAAACGTTCGATGGGGATCAAGGTGGTACACGATGATGGTACCGAAGTGACATTGCAATCTTCGTTATTGAGAAATTTATTGCGTGCGGTTGATTTTCTGCCTTTCTTATATGGTTTTGGATTGATTTCAATGATGTTTAATCGTGATTTTAAACGTCTTGGTGATTTAACTGCAGGTACGATCGTAATTTATACCGAAAAGTTAAGCGACGCGAGCGATATAAAAAAAATGCCACCGCTAACGCCCCCGGTCCCATTGGCTGCACCTGAACAAAAAGCCATTATTCAATATGCCGAACGATTAGAACTATTTACGCCACAACGATGTAGCGAATTGGCAAACATATTGGAAGGGGTCACCCATGAGAAAGATGAAAAAGGAGTACAACGTTTGTTGCAATATGCGAACTGGATGATGGGGCGGCGATGAATCAGGATAGCTTTACCGAAAAATACCAACCGCAATGGGATGAGTTCGAGAAATGGTTAAATTCCAAAGATAACGATATCCCGAAATCACGACGCCCGGTGTCGTCTATATCTGTTGATATACCGCATTTATATCGCCAATTGTGCCATCATCTATCATTGGCGCAGTCACGTAATTACTCGGCTCACCTGGTTGAGTATTTAAATCAGTTAACGCTACGCGGCCATCAACGTCTCTATCGAGCCAAGAGTAATTCCTTGAGTGGCTTTCTGGATTTTGTATTTTATGAATTCCCTTGCCTGGTTCGTTCACAATGGCGAATGTTCTGGTTAGCCTCTATTTTATTTTATGGACCTTTGTTTGGTATTGGCTACGCCATACAATTGAATCCGGAACTGGTTTATAGTGTTTTGCCACCATCCCAGGTCAGTCAATTTAAGTCAATGTACGACCCGGACGCGAAACATATCGGTACAGATCGTGAATCCGATGATGATTTTTTAATGTTTGGATTCTACATTAGAAATAATATTGGTGTCGGTTTCCAGACATTTGCCGGTGGCATGTTATTTGGCTTGGGAAGTATTTTCTTTTTGGTTTATAACGGGCTGGTCATTGGGGCAGTTGCCGGCCATCTAATACAAATTGGGTATTCTGATACGTTTCTTTCTTTTGTTGTTGGACATGGATCGTTTGAGCTGACCGCGATTGTAATTGCCGGGATGGCCGGGCTCAAATTAGGTGGGGCATTGGTGCGGCCGGGGCTTTATTCACGTGGCGAGGCATTAAAACGGGCGGGTAAAGTAAGCTTAAAGCTGATCTATGGCGTTATTTTAATGTTAGTCATTGCGGCTTTCATTGAGGCCTTTTGGTCGTCAAAAGGGAATATAAATTCAGACCTAAAGTTCGCAGTCGGCTATGCATTGTGGGGCATCGTGATATTTTATTTTTTAATTGTAGGGCGTCGTCGTGCAACTTGAGAATATGACTGCACGAGTTCGGCCTCGCCAATCCTGGGAAGCAATGGACCTGGGTTTTATGCTGGTACAAAAATGGTGGGCCAAAATTGCCTTCAGTTGGATCGTCTTTACATTACCGGTTTTTATTTTAATTAATTTTTTACTAATTGATCATTATATTTGGGCAATGGTTGCTTTCTGGTGGTTGATGCCAATCTTTGATCGAATACCTTTGCACATTATCAGCCGGGCCTTATTTGGTGAGGTAGAAACAAACAAAAACAATTTTAAATCTATTTTAAAAATTCTCCTTCCGCATTTTATTAAAATGCTGACCTTTTTACGTTTTGATCCTGGTCGATCTTTTAACCAGCCCGTATGGCAGTTGGAAAAGCTAAAAGGCCATGCTCGTGCAGAGCGGACTCGGGTGTTAAAAAAAATGACATCAGGTAGTGCTTTTGCGTTAACCACGATGTGTATGTTGATTGTATTTATATTATTTATTGGTTTATTGGCATTGGTTTTTTTATTTGTCCCTGCAGCCTATACAGACGCCCTGGTGAATGCATTAAATCCGGTTGCGATTGAAGATAGCTGGTGGGGCGGTGTTAGCATCAATTTCCTCTTCTATATTGCCTTTTTTATTGTTCAACCGTTTTATGTT
>CAMYMO010000175.1 GCA_947259425.1 uncultured Ectothiorhodospiraceae bacterium
ATCCAACATAAACGTAAGATAGGTTGAAGCCAATGCCTCACTAATCGCCGTGTTCGGATCACTGGTGCCGTGAAATAATTCTTTATCGGATGTCAGCACCTTCGAACCATCCAGGGTAAAAAAGCTGGCGGTGTCCTCCAGGGGACGGTAGTTGGTGAAACCAATCTCTTTCATGATGCGAACGATGTTGGTATAGGTATCACGATTAAAATCATCGACGCCTAAATCCGCCTTGCGAATCAGGTGGGGCTCATCCTCGTGGCTGGCACCAGCCAAAAGTAAATCTTTAATTTCACCCAGATCCACCTCTTCGGTATCGGCATTACCACCTAGATAACTATTCGCCTCGTAAATATGGATTTCATAATCAAAACCCGCCTCAGATTTGAGCAAATTATAGGCGGTGGCCAGACCCGACACGCCACCACCAATGATGGCAATTCTTTGTTTTATCATAATTATTTTCCTTTCTGCATTGTTAGCCCATAAATAATGGATGGCCATCTATTCAGATTGGCCTCAAACAAGAAAGCGCCAAATGGGACAAAATCCCCTCATCAATAAACTCAGTTTAGACAAAATATTTTGAGTAAAAACCTTACAATTTAAGCAATCACCTTTATTAGCTGGCTGTGATATTGATGCCATATGGAGTCTGCCTAGCAAAAATGCCGGAAAGCACAGGAACCAAACAAGAACTTATGGCAATATTTATATCCTAAAACTGAAATAGGCAGAATTCGGCATATCTGGGATATACGGAATTCCGTCTAATACACTGTTAGGGCTTATAAAGTTTCTAAAAGAAGCTAAGAAATGCATCCAAATTTCGACATAAGAACGATTGATGAAGAACATGCTGAGCTAATCTGCACAGTCTGTGGCGATACTAAACGTCAAACTAGAGTAGAATTAAAACAATTAATTGAAACCTCTCTGTTTGAAGATAACTGTCCCAGTTGTGGGGCTCCATATTATGACTACACCGAGGAAGAACCATCTTCTGGCGAGTTGTTACCGATTGGGAGCTGCATCAATGATGTAGTTAAAAAAGCAAAAGATCATGATGCTTATACGGTACTAAGCAATTTATGTAGCATTCTTATGGAAAAAGAGGATAAGGAAGGCTTGGAAAAATTCTCAGTACCAGAGCGATATATCTATGCCATCGATGGGATGATAAGAGAAGTAAATAATGGTGGTTTTGAGCAGTTCTTCTACAATAGTTCTGGCGCCTTATCATACGACCTTCTTCCTGCCCTCAATGCAGTTGGCTCATCTGATGCTTTAAAAATAGCTAAAGAGGCTCTATCGATATTCGGCGATATTCCATCTCTTGATTCCGAATCTAGAGCTGATCATTTAAAGAAGATAACCAAGGATTACACGCTTTCACTATGGGAGCAGTGTGACGACTCGTTCTATGAGCTGTCTGAGGAACTTGAGAAATTGGCTGTGAACTATTTTATCAGATCGTCGTCGCTGAATAGGCCCTAACAATGCGCTCAACACGGACGGACAACTGCGGAGTTTTTGTGTGGCAACGCTACGCGTATTTTGCCACACAAAAACTCCGCAGTTGTCCGCCGGTTAGCTAGGCGTTATGGTGAATAATGATTGAAAATATCCTGCCATACGCATTTGGTTTTTTGTTTCTAGCTGTATTCGTATGGTTTTGGTTGTGTATTAAACTGTTTAAGTTATTAAAAGAGCGTCAACCTGAAGCATATATAAAAATGGGTAGTCCAGGAATGTTTAAAAATAATACGCTGAGCAATAATATTACCTTTATGAAGTTCTTGTTTAAAAAAGAGTGGCAGCAACTCGGCGACGAAGCCATAGGAAAGCTTGGTAATATTATGCTTTCATTCATTCTTGCGTATAGTGTTTTATTTATCGTTTTTGTTTATATGGTGCTCAGTGTTATTTCACCATAACAAGGCGGCCCATCGCGACGCCCCACCGCGCACTTCGTGCGCGCTGTTGGTCGCGCATGGCCTCAAACGTTAGGAAGACATGAAAGAAAAGTTAAATCCCAAAGAAAAGGAGTTATACCGTCGAACTAACGAAATACTTCACTATCTTTGGGACCCAATCGGGGTAAGTGCTATTCCACAAGCACGTGATGAATATCATTCATACTTACCTAGAGTGTTCGCACGATTGATAGAAGACGCTAAAGATCATGAAATAGCTTCTTATCTAATAAATGTCGAAGAAGACTCCATGGGCTCAATTTCGAATAAAGAAAAAGCATTAGAAGTGGCAAGAATTTTAATAGAAACCAAAGAATGGATAATTGATGAAACTTCCTAACAAGTGCATTAAGCCGTTCGCTTTCGCTCACTGGACGGACAAAAGGCTATCGCCTTTTGCCGCCCCTTATGCAAATCGTTAGGCCTACAAGAAATAATGAGTCATAAAGAAATAATCAAAAACTGGGCTGACGATCTAAGTAAAAAGCTTGGTCGACCAGCCGCAGAAATAAAAGAAAAAGGATTGTCTGCTTATGATTTTTCTCCGTCTATGCGCGTAGAAATTACATTCATGGATAAATCATTTTGTAATTTTAAATTTGCATTTTGCGTCATTAACGAAGAAAAGCGACTGGTAGCTATATTTACTGAACATTGTGGGTATCATGTATATTCTACTTATGGCGCCATAGTGCGAGAAATATCGGAAGAAATCTTTATAGATGAAGATTATGAAGAATAAAAGGCCTAACAAGGCGGCCCATTGCGACGCCCTACCGCTCACTTTGTTCGCGGCAGTTAGCGCGCATGGCCTTAAACGTTAGGCTTTCAAAAAGCAAAATTGTCATATTGGGACACAAATATAAGTATGAATAAGGCCAGAAAAATAATCGCAATTTTAATTGCACCATTTATAACAGCTTTAGTTTTTACAGTCCTTTTTTTTAAGGGCATAGGCAACGATGGTACCTATGGCGCTATGCTATATGTTACATCTATACCAGTCTTTTATATTGGTGCAATTTTCATTGGTTATCCTTCGATTTCATACCTAAAGAAAAGAAATAAGTTAACTATTTTATGGCTTTGTTTATCTGGCTTTATTATTGGGTTTGTCGCCATCAATCTGGGATTGATAATATTTTCTATTACAAGTCTATGGGATCCGCAAACGGTAGAGATAATAAACAGAGCTTCATTTTCTGAAACATTGAATACGGTTCTGGTCGCAGGAATATCTTGTGCTTTTGGTGCTTTTTTATTTAGTTTGATATCTGGTATCACACAAAATGATAAATCAGCCTAACAACTCAACCAAATTCGCGCTGACGCGCTGGACGGCCAACCCGCTCCGCGGTTTGTCCGCCATTTGTTTCAAACGTTAG
>CAMYMO010000176.1 GCA_947259425.1 uncultured Ectothiorhodospiraceae bacterium
CATAAGGAATAAATTTAGGCATGAAAGTCGACTCCCTGTGACGATGAGTCATTTTAGCAAAGTTTTACCGTATTGCTTAGGTTTTTCTACAGCCTCAACGCCTTACTAACAGGCGCGCGGTCAAGGTGCGTCCGGGTTGAGTGCTTGGTTAGCCATTCTTTTCAATTAACTGTCCATCGACGTATTTATGTAGCACACTGGATACCAATGTTTGATAAGGTATCCCTTCTTTTAAAGCACGTGCCTGTAAAGAACGAAGATCTTTTGAAGACAAACGGATATTAATGCGAGCATCTTTTTTAAAGGTTGCTTCAGCTACTGCCTTATGCTGCTTTAGTTGCTCTTTAACATTTTTTGCCTTTTTCATTTTTCCAGACTCAAAGGCCTGTAAAATTTCATTTTCCTCTTTGTCCAGTTTACTCATTTGAATCACCTATATACTGTTTCGTGGTCTTTCGACTTGGAATAATGGTTTTTAAAAATATTTCTTCATCGTTCTCAACGAAAGGTACGAGATAAACATAATCCTCAACCCGAACAACAGATACCTTTTGATTAGGGTAACGCTGTTTGTTTGGATGTTCATAGATATCCAACTCATTACCTAAGCTGATGTTGAGGATAATATCCTCAAATGAGATCCCTCTCTCTTCAATAAGCTGTTGATTTTTATCGCTGTTCCAGTTAAAGATTTTTTCCATATGTGGAGTATAGCACATAAGTGTGTGCCTTTTGTACTCAGTATGGAATTTTTTGTGGCTAATGTCTAAGCTGGGGTGCGCGAGCCGCAACGCGGCAAAGCGTACCACACGAGCGTATTATTAGCTGATGGACGCATAGCATTATTCAGACTCCCAGGGTGAACACACATCAATTAAACAACCATTGGGATCTTGAGTGAGAAACCGACGTTGACCGTAGAACTCATTACGCGGCTCTTGAACGATAGGGACATTCATCTCTAAAGCTCTCTTATATGCAACATCGACATCAGGTACAACAAACGTTACGTACACGCCGCTTGGTTTATTTTGATATTCACTAGGCACAAGCTCATGATCTCTTCTAATTATTCCATACTCTATTTCCGAATTTTCTGGTGAGCAAAGCTGTACATACCAATCACTATAGTACTTCACCTCCAAACCAAGCAATTCAACATAAAATTCTTTACTCTTATCTAAATCGTCTGAACAGATGTTTGCAAGTATTCTCATGATCATCCTTAGATACGGCTAACGAGGCTGTAGAAAAACTCACTGAAGGATCGATATTCTACAGTCCTATATTTAAAATTAAGATTTAATCACTTTGCCTTGACCGATGACATATTTCAAGTGAATATCCTGCCTCATTATCTTCTTTATGTGGCTAATTCCCCGTAGTTCTTTAACTTCTCTAAATTGTGTATCAAACAGTATAATTGCCATTGCCCCTGGACCTTCTTTTTGCCTCGTAAACTGAATCGATTTAACCGTTTGTTGGTACCAATGTTGCCAAACACCGGTTCGACGACGGACATGCGATGACTGTAAATTTGCTTACCCTTGTCGCTATCCACACGCCGTTTCATCCAGTCGGTATAGTTTGGGGCGCGTTGACCTTTTGCGATAATAAAGGACACTTGTCGTCCATGGCCTTTACGTGTATTGGCAGAGTCGGGGTTACGCATGCATCGGTGTTTTCTTTCACAAGCCCGACATTTACTTAAACGACCTTCAAAGAAGAATTTAGTATGCCCCCATTGATCGATCAGTTCGCTGCGTAACCACATGTCTTCATTCGCTGGACAACGACAGGTTTTTTTTACTGGATTAAAATCAAATTCTGTCGCCGGGATAACGCTCGTGGTCACTTTCCTTTTTCCCGTGATGGGACGACGCATGCTATGGTTCGTTTTTTGTTCGTCGAATTTCGGATCGCGTTTTCGAAATTGGCTATCCGGGATATAACCGTTAATGCCGTTTTCGTGTAAGTACTGCATATTGGCTTCGTTGGCGTAACCAGTGTCGGCGGTGATGATGGGATCGTGCGTGTCGATGCCCAAACGTTTAAAACGTTCTCGTACGGTGTTCAATACGGGTTGTAAGGTATGGTGTTCTTGACCTTCACCAAAGGCTTGTGCATCGACAATGATCTGATGTTTTTTATCGACCGTAGCAATACCGTTGTAACCCTGGATCGTGCCCTTGCTGGTGGTCATCTTCGCGCTTTCGTTATCGGTGATGTTACTTTTGACTTCCTTGTTCTGTTTGCCTTTGCCCTTCCTTGGACTGGCTGTTTTTAAAAATTTGTCGATTTTGTCGTGCGCTTTATTGAGGGTATCGATGGCTTGTTCGGTGCGCTGGCGTCGCTCATCCTCGCGGGTATCATTGGTATCGAGCTTTTTATGTTCTTTAATATAATAGTGTATCTGACGCTTGATTTTGTCGCGCTTTTGCTCCAGCTCTTTAAACGTGCCGGACCATTCCTTGGCAGCGTTGCTGGACATCTTGCAGCCGTCCAGGGCAAATAACTCCTTGCCTAATAAACCTTGCTCATCGCAGATCAACAGGACTTGTTCAAACAACGCCTCGATCTCTTCAGCGCGACCACTGACGAAACTGGCTATCGTCGTGAAGTGCGGAACCGTATCACACGACAAGGCTTTGAATATGATGTTGGTCTCGCAACACCATTCGATCTCGCGGCTGGAGGTAATGCCTTTCGAGTAAGCAAACAAGATGATTTTCAACAGAATGGCCGGATCATACGCCGGTCGACCGCCCGTGTCGTTTTGATAACGCGGATGAAAGATCGTTAAATCCAGGTGCTGATCGATAATATGGTTGATCGCAAACTCAAACGTGCCGGCTTGCAATTGATCCGCGTAATTAATCACCACCATCTTGCTTTGGTTGGGATCATAAGGAATAAATTTAGGCATGAAAGTCGACTCCCTGTGACGATGAGTCATTTTAGCAAAGTTTTACCGTATTGCTTAGGTTTTTCTACAGCCTCAACGCTCACATAACCGGCCGAGCGTTAGCGAGTTCTGGCGACCGTAGGAAGCAAAGTTAATGTGATTGTTAGATTTTTGTTGCAAATGCCAAATGGTATTCATCATAGTCTTTAACACCAAACTCTCTGGTTCCGTATTTCATTTCTTGCAATGGCCAGAGTAAAATAGCTTTATCTTTAATTTCTTTATAATATTCTTCTACATTATCAATAAAGAAATAGATTGTACCCGTGCATTTCGGATAACCAGACCATAGCTCTTCCTCTGTAAATATTATAATACCCCCTTCTTTTTCAACTGTGCATGTATTGTTGTCGCTATCAGTAACATTAAATTCTAATATATCCTTAT
>CAMYMO010000177.1 GCA_947259425.1 uncultured Ectothiorhodospiraceae bacterium
TATAACCTGATTAGCTGGTATCAGGTATTGGCATTACTGCCCGGATTCCAGATGAACCGTAAATTTATGGAACAAATGATGGGCGTGAAGGAAACCATGCCTGAGGAAGTTATCAACAAGATCGTCAAGCCGACTTCAAGCTGGGACAAATTTCGTGATGGGATAAGATTGTCCTCGACGCTGTCTGGTTTAGTGTTAAATCACTATCTAATCAGCGGTAAAATTAAAAAATTCTATAAACGTTTAAATAAGGCTTTAGCCGACCCGCAAATACCGATTCAACACCAACGGGCTGATGAGTTAGTTGAATACTATCATGATCTTGAGCGCCAATTATTAAAGCGCTGGGATGCACCATTGATAAATGATTTTTTTGCGATGATATTTTATGGTGTATTAACAAAGCTGACAGAAAAATGGTGTGAAGACACGGATGGTACTTTGCAAAACGACCTGCTGGTCGGTGAAGGTGACATCATCAGTGCCGAACCCGCGCAACGCATTCGTAAAATGGCCGAGATGATATTTTTATATCCCGAGCTGATTGATTTGTTATGCGAAGGCAGTGTTCTGGAGATTTACCAACGTCTACCGAATTATCAGGAGTTTTATGCTGAATATTATGCTTACCTGCAGAAGTTTGGCGATCGTTGCCTGGATGAATTAAAGTTAGAAAGCCCGACTCTACACGATAATCCACTACCGGTATTACGTTCGATTGGTCACATGGCGAAACGGTTACAGGCTCAACCCGAGAAACAACAAAAAGATCGACAACAACGCCATCTGGCCGAAGATCATATCAAGGAGCTGTTTGCAGGAAGTTATATACGTAAAACCGTATTTAACTGGGTACTCAAACATGCCAGGAAACGCGTTTCGGATCGTGAGAACTTACGCTTTGAACGTACCCGTGTCTTTGGTCGAATACGAAACATATTTGTTGAGATTGGTTTCCGTTTACGCGATCTTGGCATACTACAGGAACCGCGTGATATTTTTTATCTGGAAGTCGCAGAGATCGTAAGTTATATCGAAGGTACCTCAACGACTAATAATCTAGCAGCCCTGGTCGAACTGCGTAAAAAAGAATTTAGCGAATATGAAAATACCACCAGCCCATCCGATCGATTTGAATCACGGGGCATCGTTTATCATGGTCACGATTTCCAGTCCAAACGTGAAAAGCTACCCGTCGAGGGTGACGAGATAAATGGTATAGGCTGTTGTCCCGGTATCGTCCGAGGTCAGGTTCGAGTGGTACGTGATCCACGCGGGGTTGAATTGCATCAGGGGGAGATCCTGGTGGCAGAACGAACCGATCCTGGCTGGATCATGTTATTCCCGGCTGCGTCGGGTCTGTTAGTTGAACATGGTAGCCTGTTATCGCATTCCGCGATTGTCGCGCGCGAAATGGGCATCCCCGCAGTGGTGTCACTGGATGGCGTTACCGATTGGCTCAAAGATGGTGATTGGGTTGAAATGGATGGAAGACTCGGTAGTGTTCGAAAAATAAATGATGAATTAGACGAAAATAAAAAGAATGATGGATCCAGTGAAAATAAGAATGACGAGTCTGAATTAGATGAAGTCGAGGGTGAAGTCTTTACTACATCACAAGCTGATAATGTATTTGATCCAACCAAAAGAGGGGTATACGAGCAAGAAATTGATTAATACAGATCGAAAAATTTAAAAAATAATAACAATATGGGGGAAGGAGCAAGATGTCATCAGAAGTAGAAGCGCGTGCCGAATTTGATCTGATTCGATATGCACAATGCTGGGAAGATGCCGACATTCTGGTCGAGGCACTGCAGCCAAAAAACGGCGGTATTTATTTGTCGATTGCCTCGGCCGGGGATAATGCTCTGGCGATTTTAAGTCAGTCACCTGATCGTGTGGTCGCGCTGGATCTGAATACAACACAATTAAATTGTCTTGCCTTAAGAGTGGCAGCTTATAAAGAACTAAATCATTCAGAATTGTTAGAGCTCATTGGTTCTAAGCCAGGACGAGCAGGACAACAACGCGCCAGATTATATCAACGCTGCAGACCGTTATTAACAAAACAGGAACAGCATTTTTGGGATAATAAAGGTGACGCGATCGAACAGGGGATTGGCGCAGCCGGAAAATTTGAACGCTACTTTGCCTTGTTTAGAAATAAAGTTATTCCATTGATACACTCTAAAAAACAAATCGATCGACTAATACAAGGTGGTGACCTCGGTGATCGTAAACGTTTTTATGATAATGTCTGGAATAACTGGCGTTGGCGTGCGTTGTTTAAGGTGTTTTTCTCCCGTTTTGTGATGGGACGGATGGGGCGTGACCCCAGTTTCTTTCAATACGTAGAAGGCAGCGTGGCTGATCGAATTTTAGCGCGCACCAAACATGCTTTAACTGAATTAAATCCATTTGAGAACCCCTATCTGCAATGGATCTTAACCGGCGAACATCCTTATGCTTTACCCTTTGCGTTGCGCGAAGAAAATTTTGATGCGATTCGAAATAACCTGGATCGGCTTGAATGGCGACAGTCATCGATTGAGGCCTATCTGCAAGAGGCCGGCACCAATGCGATTGCTGGTTTTAATCTAAGTGATATCTTTGAGTATATGTCTGAAGACAGTTTTAGCCGTTTATTGGATAAACTTATCGAGGCCGGTACGCCGGGTGCACGTCTGGCTTATTGGAACATGCTGGCACCACGCGAGGCACCAAAACATTATCATGACCGAATAAGGCCGCTAGCTGAATTATCCGAACGACTGCATTTAGCCGATAAGGCCTTTTTTTACAGCAAGTTTATTGTCGAAGAGATTATCTAACTGTGACTCTGCTGAACCCATGGTTAGGTATCGCGATAGTATTGGCTTTGCTCGGCGGACTCATCGGCGTACTTGCGTATTTCCAAAAAAGCAAACAACCTCATCCTGAACTCGTACGTAAACTACTTCATATTGGTATGGGGTTGGTTACACTCAGTTTTCCCTGGTTGTTTTCCGAGTCCTGGCCGGTAACGACCCTGGCCGTTTTGGCTGTGATTGCTTTGTTGGCGGTTAAGTTTTTTAAAAGTGATTCTATTAGTAATGTCGTGCATGGCGTCGCACGTGAGTCATTAGGTGAAATCTATTTTCCGATATCGATCGCAATCATCTTTACCCTGAGTGCCGGTAACCCGATCTTATATATTATTCCCGTGTTGATTTTAACCCTGGCTGATGCGGTCGCCGCATTAATCGGTGTGCGTTACGGCACGATAAAATATACAACTTCTGATGGCGTTAAAAGTACAGAGGGTTCGATAGCTTTTTTCACCATGGCTTTGCTGGT
>CAMYMO010000178.1 GCA_947259425.1 uncultured Ectothiorhodospiraceae bacterium
AAATAATTTTCTTTATGTGTTCCTTATGATCGGTAATAACAGAGGCTCGACCCACTTCCGAACCTGTTCCGGCAGTGGTCGGTACCGCAATAACGGGCGCCATGGCTTCAACATTAACCAGGGTCCAGTTATCTCCGACGTCTTCAAAATCCCAAATGGGTCGTTGTTGCCCGACCATTAAGGCAACTGCTTTTGCTGCATCGAGGGCCGAACCTCCACCGAAGGCGATGACGCCGTCATGTTTGTGCGACTTATAGGCATCGACACCATCTTGTACATTGTCGCCGGTTGGATTTGCACTAATGGCAGAGAACACATCGCATGACATACCGGCCGCATTCAGGTCATCAACGACTTTTTGAACCATGGGTAACACAGAAAGCCCCGGATCAGTGATTAATAAAGGAGAGCGTATTGCCATTAACTGGCACAGATCAGCCAGCTCTTTGATGCGTCCAGCCCCCACTCGAATATTGGTCGGGTAGTTCCAGTTTGCAGAATAATTTTTTATATCATGCATACCAACAGCGTCCTTTATAGTTTAGTTTTAATGTGAAAGGATTTGGGACGTGTCAGGTGTTCGTAACCTAATACAGAAAGCGAACAACCGTGCCCTGAATTTTTAATACCGGTCCAGGCCAAATCGGGATCAAGGTAATCGCAACGATTAATAAAGAAAGTCCCTGTTTCAAGCTGTTGTCCCAGCTCAATCCCTTTACTGATATCGTTGGTAAATACCGAAGCCGTCAATCCAAACTCACTATCATTCATCAGTTCGATGGCCTCTTCATCGGAGTTGACCTTCTGGATACCGACAACCGGGCCAAAGGTTTCTTCTGTCATCACTCGCATACGGTGATTTACTTCTGTCAGAATTTGTGGAGCAAGATACGGGCTGCCGGATTTATCCAGAGCATAATCTTCAGATGCGATATGTCCCACCGCACCTTGAGCTATGGCTTCTTGTATTTGTTCACGGACAAAATCGGCTGCACTTGTTCTGACGAGCGGACCCAGGGTTGTTTCGGGATCATCTGGACGGCCCAACTTAAGCTGTTTCACCCAGTCTATCGCCTGTTCAACAAATTCTTCATAAATGGATTCATGTACATAAATACGTTCGACACCACAACAGGATTGTCCTGAATTGAAAAACGCGCCATCCATTGCGGTATCAACTGCGTGACTTAAATTGGCATCTGGTCGTATATAGGCCGGGTCTTTACCACCCAACTCAAGACCCACACCAATAAAACGACCCGCTGCCGCTTGTTCGACCATGGCACCACCGCGCACTGATCCTGTAAAAGCAACATGATTAATTCGTTCATCCTTGATGACGGTTTCTGTATCTTCATGCTTTAAGTGCAAGTATTGAAATACGCCGGCCGGTAACCCTCCGGCGCTAAAGGCCTCATACAATCTTTCTGCACATAGTGGCGTTTGCGCTGAGTGCTTTAATATGACTGAATTACCGGCAAGCAGTGCAGGTAGGACAGCGTTGATAGCGGTTAGATAGGGATAATTCCAGGGCGCGATGACGAACACGATCCCAACCGGTTCGCGTTGTATCCAACGTTCAAAACCGGGTTTGTCTTCGAGTTTTATGCTTGCTAATCCTTGATCGGCCAGATCGATCATCGTGCGTGCTCGTTCTTCTACACCCGCGATCTCACCTGCTGCGGAGCGGATGGGACGTCCCATTTGCCAGCAAATTTCCTCTGCGATGCGTTCTCTTTTTGCCACGAAGCTATCGATGGCTTTTGTACACAGTGCCTTGCGTTCAGCTAACGATACGTTTTTCCACTTCTGTTGAGCGGCGACGGCGGTGTCCAGTGCTGATTGAATATCTTCAAGACCTGCATAGGGTCTTTCGACGTAGACTGAATTATCGATTGGGCTGATGGTTGAGATTGTTGAGTCCATGTTTAATCACTTTTTTCGTTAATATTTAATAAAGAAAGATGGTCAGATATTATTGTTAAATAATTTCAAAATAACGTTCCAGCTCCCAATCGGTGATGTGTTTTCGAAACTCGCGCTCTTCCCATTCCCGGGATGCGGCGAAATGTTCGACGAAGGTATCGCCGAACAAAGTTCGCGCTACCGCCGAGTCTTTAAATAACTGGCTGGCGTCCCATAATGTGGATGGCAGGGCCAACTCTTCAGCATGTTTTTGTTCATAGGCATTGCCTTTGACTTGTGGTTCGGGTTCCCACTGTTGTTCGATACCATGCAATCCGGAGGCTAACGCCGCTGCTAAGGCCAGATAAGGGTTTGCGTCAGCGGAGCCGATTCGATATTCAATGCGTTGTGATTTTTCACTACCGGGTATCACGCGCAAGGCAGTGGTTCGATTCTCTACTCCCCAGGTTGCAAAGGTAGGTGCCCAGAAACCCGGGATCAAACGTGAGTAACTATTGATGGTGGGGGCAATCAAACATAACAGTTGCGGCATCAGTTTTTGTTGTCCTGCGACAAAATGACGTTGAATATCACTCATGTCATGTTGTTTGGAGGCATCGAAAAAGGCTGAACCTGAACTTTCATTATGACGTAACGATATATGGATATGACCACTTTGCCCGGGGTAATCATTGGACCATTTAGCCATAAAGGTTGCCATTAAATCGTTTCGTTGCGCTAACACTTTGATGAAGGTTTTAAACAACGCAGCTTTATCGGCGGAATTTAATGCACTATCAACATTGATAGCGGCTTCAATCACACCGGGTCCGGTTTCGGTATGAATGCCTTCTAACGGAAAATCCATCTGTTCTGATAGATCGATAATCTGATGATAAAGCTCACTGTGGGTCGAGTTGCGAATGGTTGAGTAGCCAAACCAGCCGGGGGTCATCGGTTTTAAATCCGTGAATTTTTTTTCGCGAATACTATCGGGGGTTTCATTAAACAGGAAAAATTCGTATTCAAAAGCGGAATGAACATCAAATCCCATATCCGCGGCTTTATCAATAGTGCGGCGTAAGGCGGCTCGAGGGCAGATGCTTTCGGCCTGATCAGCAAACTCGACAATGAATAACAACATTCCATTCTCAAACGGAATTTCACGACAACTGTCGGGTACTATTTTTACCGGTGCATCTGGATAACCGGTATGCCAACCGGTATATGTTACATTGTCATAGAGTTGATCTTTTACATCCCAGCCCAGGACAACATCACAAAAGGCAAAACCATTATCCAGCGAAGCAAAAAACTTTTCGCGACTCATGTATTTGCCTCTCATCACACCGTCATTATCAAATAAACCGACCTTGACATGACTCAGACCTCGATGTTCAACAATCTGTTT
>CAMYMO010000179.1 GCA_947259425.1 uncultured Ectothiorhodospiraceae bacterium
TGATCAGCTTGCTGCAAACAACATTGAAAAATGTCACCCGTAACATTACCAACAAAGGCTAGTGTTAAATGCCAGTTATGGACTGGGACTTTACGAACTTGATTGGATTTAGTGTATTTACCAATATCGGTTTTAATATTTTTTTGCAGAGCATCGCGAACGGCCTGGTCTGGCCACAACGCGAAAAAAATTCTCCGTGAAATTTTGGGTTGCGGGGAAGGCACTTAACTTAATATCCGTCTAGCCATAAAAAAACCATAATGTTGTTTCAATTGATACCATAGCTAACCACCAACTATTTTTAGTTAGATGAGCTATGGCATCAATTTTCCCATTTACCTTCTATCGATCCTGAAATAACCGTTATTGGTTATAACAAAATTAGTTGCGGCTAGTATTTTAGCTATGCGTGGTGCATGTCATAAACTGCCTTTTCTAAGTCGCGATAGTTATTATTCCACAGATCAAACATTCCCTTCCCATTTGGATCCGGGAAGATATCCGCTTCATCGGCCTCAAGTGCCTGAACAATATTTTCAGCGGTTACTTTCGGTGAAGTTTTATCCGCTTCAAATTTTTCAGCCATCTCCGTATCAATGGGTCCTGGATTGACAGTATGCACCGAGATATTTTTTGCTGCCAACTCGATCCTGATTCCCTGACTTAAAGAAAATAATGCCGATTTAGAGGCGCAATATCCACCTAAAATAGGAAAGTTTACAAATGCACCAATGGTAACCATATTAACAATCGCACTGGTTTCTTTTTTCGCTAATACCGGCACAAATTCTCGTATCATGTTTAATGTCCCATAATAATTTGTATTCATATCAGCCTCTAATAGATCCAGCGGACCATCAATTAAACTGGTAAAGGCGGCTACGCCCGCATTGTTAACCAGAATATCGATATCATTTGCTATTTTTGCTGCTGCCGATATTTGTTCACGGTTAGTAATATCCAATGTGATCGGTACGACTCGTGCATCGCTAAAATCTGGTAAATTTGCGATATCACGGCTTGCTGCATAGATTTTTTTAACACCTTTATTTAAAAGGGCCGAAATTATTTCTTTTCCAATTCCTCTGTTCGCGCCAGTGACGAGTACTATTTTATTTTTAAAGTTCATAGGTATCTCCAGTTTGTGTAAAAGTATAGTTTTGAACAATCGTTCAAAACCGGGCAAAAAATTGCTTTACGATGATAAAATTGAATCTACATTTCCGATAATGACGTTAAATTGTTTTTTTGTTGGGTTATTTCGGGTTAAAACCCGAACCCCAAGTAAAAGACCTAGCAAGAGCTCGCTCGTATTTTCGGCATCCAAGTGATGACTAAATTCACCATTTGATTGCCCTTTTTCGATTAGTTTCTTAAAAAACTTTCGCAGTATATTTTGTCCCTTCGTTACCAAATCACTCATCTCTTTATCATGTGGTGCCATCTCTAAGGTTGTGTTTACCACAAAACACCCATTTGCATCCGTTCCATCTAATGTCATATCTCGGACATTCTCAAAAAAGCGAATAATTGCCGTTTTTGCTGATGGCATTTGTTCAAGTTTTTTTAAGCGTTGTTCAGATGTCCGGTTGTAGTGTTCGAGCGCTGATAAAAATAACTGTCGTTTGTTTCCAAACGTACTATAAATGCTGCCAGAATTTATTTTCATACTTTTCGTCAGATCGCGCATTGACGTCGCGTTATAACCAAACTCCCAAAAGACATTTAAGGCTTTTTCGAGCGTTTCTTCGACATTAAATTGAGTTTCCCATGGCATGGTTATAAAAGTAGCACGTTTTGAACGATCGTTCAAGACTTCATTCATTTGTCCAAAAAGCCAGTCGATTAGCTGCTAAGCAATTGTTCTGATGGATAAAACTCTATAATAATCTCGATTTAAAAATCTAAATCAGTGAACAATAATGAGCTAAGAGTATCGCAGTCGTAAACTCGTGACAGCAAACTGGAATGTGTAATTTTAGTTAATCTTTTATCGATAATATTAACCTTCAAGCAGACAAACTTTTTTCAACCACTTCAAAACTATCTTTAGATAATCCATCCACAGCAATTATTTTTTCCAGTTGGGTACGCATCATGCTTTGGTTTGGTTCGGCATAACGTTGCCAACGGGCAATCGCCTGAATTAAACGGGCGGTGATTTGTGGGTTGAGTTTATCCAAGCTTATCACTTGCTCGGTAAAAAATTCATAGCCTGAACCATCCTGGTTGTGAAAACGAATTGGGTTGGCACGACAGAACGTAGCCAATAAGGCTCGAACTTTATTCGGGTTGGTCATGCTAAAGCTTTCGTGTTGCATGAGTTTTTTAATGTTGGCTAAAGTATCCGGCAGACGTGAGCGCGCCTGGATGGCCAACCATTTCTCGACGACTTGTTGATCAGCCGACCACTTCTTATAAAACTGTTCCAGCGCCTGTTGCCGGTAAGACACGTCATAGTTCGACAGGATGCTTAACGCCGCCTGCACCTCGGTCATATTGTCAGCATGTTTAAATTGATCAAAACACAGATCAAAATATTCATCTTGTTCCGTTTCAACCAGATAACTCAAGCAGGTATTTTTTAAAGCCCGGCGTGCCATATCCGTTTGATTAAAATCATACTTGGTTGATGATTTCTGTTGCTCGTAGAGTTCGCTAAACTGATCTTTTAAGGTATTAGCAATAAAACGACGCGTAAATAACCTGGCATGATAAATCGCCTCGACATGGACTTGTTCACATTGATCCGCTAAATAGGATTCACCCGGTAAGGACAAGATACGTGATAATAAAGCCTTATCAATATCAGCATCGGCCATGGCCCTTGATAAGGCCTCGGTCAAGGCATGCGGCTCAGGCAAAGGTTCATTGTTTTCATGCGCTTGAATCTGGCGTAATAATTCCTGCAAGGCAAGCGATTGTCCGGCATCCCAGCGATTAAAGGGATCGTTATCGTGTGCCAACAAGAATGCCAGCTCATCTTCACCGCGTTGCATGTTAATTTTTACCGGTGCGGAAAAACCTCGTAATACAGATAGGACTGGCGCCTGATTTATATTTTCAAATACAAAGTCCTGTTCTTGTTTCGTTATTTCCAACACATTGGAGTTCCCTGCTTCCAATGGCAGATCATTGCCATCACGGTCTAACAAACCTACCGCAAGCGGAATATGGAATGGGGCCTTGTCTTCTTGCCCGGGTGTGGGCGGCGTCGTTTGTTTTACGTTAAGCGTATACTGATTCGTCGAACTGTCGAATTCCGTCTTAATGTCCAGTTCAGGGGTGCCCGCCTGACTA
>CAMYMO010000180.1 GCA_947259425.1 uncultured Ectothiorhodospiraceae bacterium
TGTCACTCACCCCGAATGAAGGTTGCCCTAATAATTAGAGATTGAATTATGCTGTTTGGTCGAAAACAAAAAAATCCAATCAAAATTGCTGATAAAGGCGTCGTTGACTGGAAATATACAACTTGCGGCTACTGTTCAACCGGCTGTTCGATCGAGGTTGGCCTGGATGAAAAGGGCGAGGCGGTTGCAACACGTGGCGTAAGCAGTGCCGATGTCAATCGAGGCAAGCTTTGCCTGAAAGGCATATATGAGCATGAATTATTTAAACTTGAAGGGCGAGGAGAGTCGCCGTTAATTCGCGACAAGTATTATGAGGCCTTTGAGAAAACCGATTGGGATACCGCATTAGATAAAGTTTCTGATGAAATCAAACGCATTCAGGAAACTTACGGTCGTGATTCATTTGCCATCGTCTCCACCGGTCAAATCATGACTGAGGAATTTTACACGCTGGGCAAACTCGCCCGAGGTGTAATCGGAACCAATAATTACGATGGCAATACTACATTGTGTATGTCGTCTGCTGTATCGGGTTACAAACGGTCATTTGGTTCCGATGGTCCACCTGGATGTTATGAAGATTTTGAGCACACTGAATGTTTGTTAGCGGTTGGTTCGAACTTGCCAGAGCAGCACCCGATTATTTTCTGGCGCCTAAAACAGGCACTTGAAAAACGGAAATTCCCACTCATTGTGGTTGATCCTCGTGTCACCATGCTGGCACAAATGGCCGATATCCATTTACCGGTGACTCCGGGTACGGATTTAGCTTTATTAAATAGTCTGGCCTATGTGATCTTGGATGAAGGGCTTGAAGATAAGGCTTATATCGAAGCCCACACAAATGGCTTTGACGAATTTTATGAAACCGTTAAGCAGTATGATCCGGTCAGTGCATCGAAGATTTGTGGCATCGATGAAGATACGATTCGAAATGTGGCTCGTACCTATGCGAAAGCGGGTGCGGCAATGACTATCTGGACGATGGGTATAAATCAAAGTACACATGGCTCGGACGGTGTTTGTGCGATTAATAATTTGAACCTGGTCACGGGTAATATCGGTAAACCCGGTGGTACCAGTTTATCGATCACCGGTCAGTGTAATGCAATGGGTACACGAGAGTGGTCTTCTTGTTCAGGGTTACCAGGTTATCGGACTTTAGAAAAAGAAGAAGATCGCGAAACCATCGCTAATTTTTGGGGTATCGATAAAGAGTTTTTCCCGAAAAAGCGCGGACTTTTTCAAACCGATATCTTTCCGGCGATTGAAACCGGGCAAATTAAAGGATTGTGGATCATTGCCACCAATCCAATGACCTCAATGAGTAATACCGATCGAATCCGTAAAACGTTAGAAAAGCTCGATTTCCTGGTCGTGCAGGATGCCTATCAGGATTGTGAATCGAATCAATATGCCAACGTCTATTTGCCTGCCGGTGTCTGGGCAGAGAAAGAAGGGTGTTTTACCAATACCGAACGCCGAGTTAATCTCATACGGAGTGTCATTAAACCCTATGCGGATTCGAAACCGGACCTTTGGATCTTTAATCAAATCGCCAAACGTTTTGAGCAGGGGAAAAAAGTTAAATTCCCAGAGACCTCTTCTGGTGTGTTTGATGAGCTTCGTGAACTTTCCAAAGGTCGCATGCTTGATTACTCAGGTATGTCACACGACAAGATTGAACAACAACGCGGTATCCAATGGCCGTGTACGGAAGGGGAAGAACAAGGTTCACCTCGACTCTACACCGATGGCAAGTTTCAATACCCCGACGGCAAAGCAAAATTACTGGCTTTACCTTTTGTAGATAACAATGAAATCCCGGATGATGAATACCCATTCTGGATGAATAGTGGCAGGGTGGTTGAACATTTCCATACTCGCACACGAACCGGTAAAGTCGGCAACATTAATAAATTTAGTCCGACCCCATATATGGAAATGAATCCTGACTCAGCAAAAGAACTTGGCATTTGTCATGGTAGTTATGCACGTTTAACCTCAAGGCGTGGTGATGCGGTGGTCATGGTGCAATTAACTCAGCGAGTTGCACCCAATATGGTATTCATTCCATTCCATTTTCACGATTGTGTGAACCGATTAACCTTAGGACTGCTTGATCCACATTCCAGACAACCGGCGTTTAAACAATGCGCGGTCAAAATAGAATTAGCCGTTGATCAACACACTGCAGCAGAACGAAATAAAGAAGCACGTTCATTTTAGAGGCAAACAATGTTTAAAGTACGTGATGATGAACCCGATTATGTTTTCTTAGCTGATGCAAAGTCACCAAGAAAAAACCAGTATGGCGATGATATTGAGTTGGTAAAAGAAGGTGATGAGTTAGCCGGTCAAAGTCTCAACATAAATGGCGATCAAAGCATAAGCGATAACCCTGATCGCTATAAACAACATGGTTTTTACTTTAATGCTGATAACTGCATTTCCTGTCATGCCTGCGAGTCAGCCTGTAGTGAGAAAAATGATCTCCCACCTTATCTGGCCTATCGAGCGGTGGGTTATGTTGAAGGGGGTACTTATCCGAGTTATACGCGATTAAACATATCAATGGCATGTAATCATTGTGATAACCCGGTTTGTTTAAAAGGGTGCCCAACACGTGCCTATACAAAATTTGCTGAATATGGTGCCGTATTACAGGATCCTGACATCTGTTTTGGTTGTGGTTATTGCACCTGGGTATGTCCTTATAACGCACCACAACTGGATATGGAAAAAGGGCATGTGCATAAATGTAATATGTGTGTCGATCGATTAGAGGTTGGACTAAAACCGGCCTGCGCTTCTGCTTGTTTGGCGGGGGCGCTGGATTTTGGTGTTACAGAAACGACCCCTGAAAATCGCGATCAATTAAAGACGCAAATACCGGGTTTTCCTACGCCAGAGATAACCCACCCGAATATTCGTTTTCAACAAACCAAAACCTTGCCAAAGGAAATGACCCGGGCGGATTCGACCGACATCAAATATCAGCTGAATGATAATAAAGATGCATTTGTTCCCGTCATTAATGAAACCCGGGCGAATAAAACGAAATATTGGAATCTTAAAAAACTGCTGTCATCGCATGAGAATGCGCATATTGCGTTCACATTAAGTACGCAAACTGTGATTGGCGCCTTTTTGATCTTTTTGTATAGCCAATACTTCGGTGGTCAAGAAATTTCCATAATTGCAGACCAGGTTCGTTATCCAGTCTTACTGAGCAGTTTTGTGTTAATGAGCTTTGGTATGCTGAAGCTCAATTTACATTTAGGTCGGCCGGAACGATT
>CAMYMO010000181.1 GCA_947259425.1 uncultured Ectothiorhodospiraceae bacterium
AAACATGTCCATCATGTGGCGGATCCGGTGTTCAAGGATACGATATAGAGAAGAACCAAACTTGCCCAGGTTGCAGCGGCAGAGGCACGATAAACGTTCCAGGAGGATCGAACAATAGTAGTAATGGTTGCTTTCCTGCTAGCTCAAAAATACTAACACCCAATGGGTGGAAAGAAATAATAAATATAACTAAAGGTGATATTGTTTTATCAGTCGACAAGAATAATAGATTGATGGAGGCAGAGATTTTGAAACTAAAGAAACACAAACCTCAAAAAACAGTACGAGTAAAACTTAATAATTCTTCTAGCTTTAGCGCAGCTGATCTCCATTCTATTCTGACTAACCGAGGATGGTTACGTATACGCGATATAGTGCCTGGAGATAAAATTTATAACTTCGACCAAAAAAACATGATTAATTGCAATCATGTCATTTCAGTTAAAGATAATCACGATCTTGAACCAGTTTATAATCTTATCGTAGAAAACAACTATACATTTGTCGTTCAAGGATGTATAGCTCATAGCTTCACATATTTTAAATTTATAAGAAAGGCTTTCAATCAACTCGCTCAAGCTATTATTAATATCCGATCAACAGAACAACTTAACGTTGCACGAAACTAAATTACTAAGACAATAAGATATGCATAACAAGGCCGGTTAAGTAGGATATACCTCTACAATGTATGTTTGTGGTGTATTCCACAAGCCTCTCATTGTTTCGATATACCGCTTACCGGCGATGGTATGCCTTAAAAGGAATGACACCGTGCTGATATGTGCTGAAGATGGATGGGTTGCTGACTGGTCGAAAGCAATTCCAAAAAAATGGAATTTTAAAGGCTGCACAAAGTACCAACGCATTACGATCCATTGTCTACTTCCTGAGGGTCGTCTTGAGTACGCGAAACCCCGCTTGCCTGAAATGGGTTGGCTGGATAAGGCGATCTGGCGAACCGTCAATAGCCCCAAGGAAATAGTAGTTGATTTTTCGAGTGCAAAATCAGAGTCGTTGGAAACGTTCAAGGCTTGTCTAATTCAAGCCGTGAGAGCTGGTGATGATGTACTTACCCAGTTCAAGGACGAGATGGCGATAATAGAAAGTATCTCTGGTGCAGAGACGTACTCAGAACTTCGCCAAGTCTATCAGGAAAGTGGTTGGGCATAGCAAGATGCTTAACGTCGCTCATTTCATTCGCTCGACCGCCAACCCGCTACGCGGATAGGCGGCCGGTTAACGCAACGTTATCAACATAACGCATAACGGGGTCCGCATAATGTAATAAGTGTAATAAGTGTCAGGTCTTGCAATGCCACATAACCCAACGATCAATTTGAACGATGAAATTAGGTATTATTAAATACTCGCGTTATCGTTATAACTATGCATAACGGGGTCAAGTCTTGCAATGCCACATAACCCAACGAATATCCAATGGGATCAGACACCACTGAATAGTAAATTGCAAGTAACGAAAATTTATCAAAAACTATGAGTTATGAGTACAGAGAAATGAAATCTACAGCATCGATAGTCTTATAAACAATGGATGAAGTAGCAGGAATAATATTAGGAATTGCAATTGTATATGTGAACATAGTTTGGATCTGGGCAATGGTAACTCTTTCTGCTTATCTGAAGCCTGGTAAAAGTATTGCTTTTTTCTTTTCACCATTATGGTTGATTGATTCTAATATATATACTGATGAAGGTAAGCCTTACTTGAGAAAAGCAAGAATTCATTTTGGCATTCCGACTACGTTATTTTTTCTTGCTGTTTTTTATTTTATAGTGTTGAGTAAATGATAATAATATAAATAAAACCACAAGCAATGTTGAATATTAATTAACGCCTTAAATTTAACAAATAAAGAGAATGCCTTCTTTTAAAACTATTTCATATCAACATGAATAGATACCGCTTAATAAAGTTTAAACGCTTTACATCTCAAAAGAAGATGATTCAGGGTATCCCTTGTTACGTCTGGTATTTGAGCGATAAACAGGAACGACAAGTTATTTTCCAAAAACTAGAAGAAGCACTCAGCCTAATAAAGAAATATGCTCCCGTTAGATTCGCTCAATTAAAAAAGCATAATAAGCAGATCCTTGTCGCAGGTGACCCCACTTTTCTGGGAATGAATATTTATCAACTACGTTTGATTGAAATCTACTTTAAGCATGCCATCTCAGAACAAACTAATGCAGAATTATTGGCAAGTGTCATTGTGCATGAAACGACCCACGCACGCTTGGCTGATCTCGGATTTGAATATTCAGAAGAAAACAAATATCGCATCGAGACGCTATGTCATCGTTCTGAACTTGTATTTGGGTTATTACTACCGAATGGACAACAAATAATTGATGAGGCACACTCTTGGTTAAATGGTACTATTCAATACTCTTATTCAGCAGAAGGACGCCAAGATACCCTTATAAGAGCCGTCGAGGAATTGGAAACGCCAAAATGGTTTAACAATCTATTTAGAAAACACATTCAACGAAAAATCAATGCGCAGAAATCCAAACAAGCCCCCCAGGATGGTTACTTTACTCAACGGGTGAGCACAAAATTTATCCTTGTCTCCATCTTTATCCTGGCTGCGTTTATTCTTTTTAATTGGTATTTCGAAAAGTGAGAGCTACTAACAGCATTGAATAGGGCCTGGTCCATACCAATATAAGATGATATGTTTACCCTTAACAAATATGGAAAACTATCGTTACTATATGCCCTACCCGCTTTTGTGTGCTCGATCTTTGCAGCTTATTCAACGTCACGATATTACGGTGACAATCCATTATTGTCTTCGGTGATAAATTACTCTCTCAAACCTATAGTATGGCTATTCTCCTCACCTCCTCCTGCTGAGCAGGTGGTCGCGATGAAGCCCCCTGGCCTTTTTCCAGTACTCGAAGAACAAGCAATTATTGTCTTTTACGGCATAGCGATGATTTTATCTGTGCTTGCTATTATTAATGCCTTTAAAGCCGCAAAACGAAATGAGTTTACGATCTGGTATTCGAATTCGATCTTTTGTTGCGGAGCCGCGATTTATTTGTTGAATCCTTTTCTCGCAACTGCGGTGTTAGCGATTACAATAGGATTCGTTTTAAAGTTTCGTGGGGAATTCGCATAGGTACATTTAGACCATCTGTACATTTAAATAAGGAGCAATGAAATGGAACGAGTCAATGGAATTGGTGGACTATTCATTAAATCAAGTGACCCTGGTGACCTCGGTAAGTGGTACGAAGAACACCTTGGTATCAATCTTGTTCCAGAAAGC
>CAMYMO010000182.1 GCA_947259425.1 uncultured Ectothiorhodospiraceae bacterium
GGGGACGACCAGCTGAACCAATTAGTTCGTCATAGAAATCGCTCGTTTTGTAATCTTTCCACTTAATGCGCATCGTTTATGAGACCACGGAATTTAAAGCATGAAATATTCGGCAAGCTCATTGATGAACAGCCAGAATAGACTTTTGAATACGGAAAGAGGGGAAGTTTAGAACGATCCCCAACATTTACGCATGCAATTCAACTAGTTAACTGCAATGTGTATGCCACAGGTTAATTAATTGATAAGTCACTGTTTAATGTCGTTACCCGCAGTCTCACCCCAGGTATGGTGCGCACTCATTTTGTGCGCGCTGTCGAGTATTAATCTTAATTGCACTAAGATCGATCGCTTATACATCGCGCTTGAATCGTTATGTGAATTAGAACCAGTAATTTCGCTTAATTTTCTACGTACATTACTTTGGATATGAATGGCGTATAATTTGCAAATGTACTACGAAGAAAGATTCGTTTAGGAGTCTAATCTGTATATGAATAATTCACTGAATTTTGAACGCCATGGCGATAAGGTAAACTCTCCCTTTTTTGAAGAATACCTGATACGTCTGCTCGAAGAGCGTGACCGTGTAGGTCTCACGGATATGATCTTCGAAATCGATGCCATCATGCTGACAGTCGATCCGGGCCATTCCATCGAGTACATTGGTGAATTATGCTTGATGACACCGTACCATTATCTGGTTACTTTGGAGAGCGAATCTCATTGGACACACATTCTACGCATTGACCTGGAATATCCGGACCTACTGGTACGCGAAGTAAAGGATCCCAAGATCCAAGGTATATTCAGAAGTCTTAACGAGGTATACCCTATTGGTGCCCGCAAACCTAACAGCCGTTACATGGGAGAAATCCTTCGTGTCTCTGATGTGCATAGTGTGGTTGAGTTACAAAAGGAACGCGAATTTCGTTTCTTCTCTCAGGATCAAATCAGGAAAATGGAGCTGCCGGGTAATATGGCGGTAAGCAAACCTTCTCCCTACACACATAATGTTGTGTCCTATATGGAACGCGACCCTGGGCAATTACGTATCTATGCACTTGGACTCAGTACCATCCGCTATGATGTCCAAGAGGCTTATCTGGCGGCCAAGTCATTACAAAAAGCCCGTCAGATCGATGACCTGATTTTACCGATTGATCACCTGGCCACACGTGTTTATAGCCAGAACCGCGAGGTCGCCATCCTCGAGTGGTTATCCTTGTCCAGTTACTACTATTGGGGATCTTATGACATCAAGGATCAGAACTCGTCTACCAACGTCACCAAGAATGTGCACTACGAAGAAGAAGTGCGCAGTCCGGTGAAAGTATTCACCGCCAATAACACGCCTTATTTTGTTAATCACTTGGAAAAACTGCCCTCTCCCACTGAAACATTTGTACGCAACTATGGACCTCGCCTGCATCATGTTGCATTAGCGGTGAAAGATGGCGAACGCAATAACATGGAGAATATCGAATACGTTGTGGATCAGATCAAACAGGAAGGCAAGGATTTTCTGCTTGATGTCATTGGTTCAAAAGAAGAAGGTCTCAAGCAGATTTTTTCTAATGCCTCGGAGCATTCTTCACTTATCATTGAATATGTTCAACGCTTTGGTAGCTTCGATGGATTCTTTACCCGACAAAACGTGGCTGAACTTACACATGCTGCAGGCGTGGCTGACGAATTACAGGAACTACAGGCAGAAGCCATTGCTACGGGTGCAACAAGCGAAGAGACGCACTGATCATCAACCAGGACAGGCTGACTCGATACCGTTAAGCAACAAACGAATGCACAGATTCAACATCCACTGAGACATTTAACTTGTGTTTCGTGCCACCACCGAAGATCACCCCTTTCAGCGGCGTCACGTCACTATAGTCACGTCCCCATGCCGTGGTGATATGTCGATCCATAGGAATCTGATTATTGGTTGGGTCAAAATCCACCCAGCCAAAATTCGGTACATAGACGGAAAACCAGGCATGCGAAGCATCCGCGCCTTGCATGCGCTGTTTCCCGGGAGGTGGGATGGTTTCCAGGTAGCCACTGACATAACGCGTTGGCACACCATGTGAAACCAGACAGGCAATGGCCAGGTGGGCAAAGTCCTGGCAAACACCCTTACGATGTTTTAGTACTTCACTGAGTGGCGTAGCAATATTTGTAAAGCCCGGATCATAGTCAAACTCATTATGAATACGATCCATTAAATCATGTACTGCCTCTAGTACTGGTCTGCCAGGTGAAAAAGAGGCTTGCGCATAACGATGGATATCTTGGTCCACACTGACGAAGGGGGATTCCAGTAAATACTGCCTTGCATCCAGGTCTTCGCCACGCGTGCTATTCTCCAGGATACCTCGTACTTCGTTCCACGGCACAGGAAAGGCCGTATTCAACAAATCGCCATAGGGTTTAATTTCCACTTCACTCTCGGCCGTTACCGTTAATTCATTATGCGGTGTTTGTACATTGAAATAACTGACTCGATTACCAAAGAAATCCTCCCTTTGTATGTTAGTGGTCGCACCAGGAAGAACCTCGATGCGTGAGTTGAGACAAGTCTGGCGATCACTATCACGTGGTGACAGGTGTGCAAGATTGTAACAAGAGGAAACAGGCTTGCTGTAGGTATAGTGGGTAATGTGTGTGATATTGTACTTCATCACATATCTCCCGGACGCAAGGGGACCAACTGCTGTATTTGTTCGTCTTTTTGAAAGTAGGCTGCTGTCATAACATTATTGAGTTCATATAGCTGCTTTTGGATGTGTGTCAGAATCTGATCCATATTCTCACGTAGGGCATTTGATTCAGCGATGCTGGCCAACTCATTAGAATTAGATAAACGCAATTTGGTTAATAACTCCAGCGTCAATCGTTCTTCGGCGGACAACTGCTGACGAGTGCGATCGACGGGCAGGTAGGCAACATGTTCCTGAATTCGCATTAACTGGTAACTTATCGATCTTGGATTGTTTTCATTTAGCAAAACCAGCTCCAGGAATGACGATACTTCAAAACCGAGCAGGAAGTTTCGTTTATATGTCATCAGGCTATCAATAACACTCAGCACGGATTCTAACAGCATCGCTTCCTGGTTGGTTTGTGTGGCCGTCACGATGGTTGATCGAATCAGTGTTGTGGTGTGCATTGCCCGTTCGATTCGTCTGCCAATCTGGAGAAAATGCCAGCCCTGCTCATGGGTCATGTTCTCACTGATTAAACCACTTAATCCCACCAATGCGGTAATTAAATTATCCAGTTCATCATCCA
>CAMYMO010000183.1 GCA_947259425.1 uncultured Ectothiorhodospiraceae bacterium
CATGGGTTGGCCAAGTTTGTCTTCGCCATCAATGTCTTCTACCGCATCGGTCTGATTGATAATATCAACCAGATGACGAGATTCAGTTACACCCCAGAAAACTTTGCTCACTCCGACGACTAAATCCCATTGATTGGCAACATGTAACCAGTGGGCCTCACGCAAATCGAAATGACTGCGATTTTCATCATGCGCGTCCCAGCGTGCAAACGGGGTGACGGTAATACGATCTTTGTTATTGTTCCATTCATATACAAATTCCGGCTCCAGTACAACGGACGGGGAGACGGTTGAATCATCTTGTTCAACAAAGGCAGGGTCATTGGGAAAAATACGCGCTTCTGCGGCGATAAAACCGGCAATATCCCATTGAGCAAAAGCACTGCCGCTGAGAGTTATCAGAGGCAGGCTTATTGATAGATAAAAAAGTGGATTAACGCTTTTGCTAAACAGGTTCATTCATCTTACCGGGCTCGTTTCAAGCTGTTTTTCTCAAAGTCCCGTTCAGTTAAACCTGTACGAAATTGATAACCATTCCAGAGTAGTTGCGTCGATTTACCATTTTGATGGTTATTCATCATTTGTTCGTTTGCTCGCCAGTATTTATTAAGATATTGTTTATACTCATTGAACACTAACGTTTTCAACAGATCATTTTTCCGATCATAAAATTCGATTTTTAACGGGATATATCGTTTTTTGTCTACCCAGACAATCTGGCGGGTATAGCCAGAATATTTGTATTGAGGGTAGTTTTCAACAACGAAAGTATCATGATTACCGAGCTTTTCGTCGCGTAGATATTTATACTTGAACTTAGCAACTTCAAACGACGCTAAATCTTCATAAGCGAACTGGCTGCCCATAAAGGGCCCAGACTTATTCGCAGATGCTATTCGTTTAACACGCTTTAGCGCTGGCAAATAAAGCCATTGGTCATCAGGAACGATCGCATGTGAAAAGGATAGAAAGGCCGTGCCTTTAATATCTCTTGGACTGTCAAAGATGGTTAAGCTTTTATCGCCATCACCTTTGACTTCCAATACCTTAAGTCGAATTGAACGACTGCTTTGTTCGCCCTGACGGTTTTTCAGGATCATTTTCATATTCGCGGTGGTATCCTGCCATCCTTCATCATGCCGTTCGACTTCCTTGGCGATATTGTGCCCCTTTTCTTCTGCTGTTTCTGCATTAACACTTGGCAGTGGTAGCGTCACTACACCAGTGATTAACAACAATCTTATAAAATATTTCATTTTTTATTTTCCTTACATTAACTTGTTTCAGTAACAGGGGTGGTCGTGACCGTAGAGACTTTTTTCTTTCCATCCAGCTTCATTAGCAGTGGCGGTAACAATAAAAAATCGGCAATCAAGGCAAAGGCGATAACAATTGAAGTTAACAGACCCATGTCAGAATTTAACTTAAATGTAGAGAGTGTCAAGATCATAAAACCCGAAATTAATACAGCAGAGGTAACCCATAAGGCCTTACCAACTGTTGAAAAAGCGTAACGAACGGCCGCTTCCGCATCCAGGCCTTTTTCACGGCGTGCACGTAAATATTTACTTAGAAAATGGACGGTATCATCAACGACAATGCCAAGCGTCATACCGGTAACAATTGACAGCCCCACGTTGATCTCACTGACTAAGAGTCCCCATAATCCAAACCCCATTGCTGCCGGCACCAGGTTAGGCATAAGACTAATTAAACCGGTTCTGATTGAGCGCAAGGCAAAGATTAATATCATTGAGATAAGAATAAGCGCGATGGTGGTCCCTAATATCATGCTTTTGATATTTCGCTTTCCAATATGTGAAAACATAATCGTGGTACTTGAACCGTCTGAACGGATCTCAGCGCCATTATTGATCAGCCAGTCCTGAGCTCTTTGTTCAAGTGCCAGGATATTGGTAGTATTGATGTTCTTAATGGTAACGCTCATGCGAGTGGCAGACTTATTCACATTAATCTGATTATTTAAGTCCAGTCCATATGGGAGTGACATCTCATAAAGCAGTAGGTATTGTGCGGCGAGCTGCTTATTATCCGGCAGACTGTAATACGACTCCTGATCAGCATGCATATTCTTATTCAGCCGTTTCATCGTGTCGGTTAAAGAATTAACATGAATGACTTCCGGCTGATCTCGATACCAGTTTGCGAAATTCTCCATTTTTGTTAAAAACTCAGGAGCGGCAATACCGCCTTGTGCTTTTGTATCCAGCGAATAATCGATCCGATACATACCGCCAAGATTATTCGAAACAAAATCGGATGCGGCACGAAACTCCATGCTCTTATCGAAATATTCGACAAAATTTTCACCCAGTTTATTCCGGGGTAAAAAGGACGCCAAGGAAATGACAATTACACTCATTGTGATTAACAGTACAGTACGACGCTGGATAACAAATTCAGCCAACTTCAGCATCGCCCAATTGTCATTAAGGTTTCGTTTTGGTACTCGTACCGGTAATATCGACATCAGCGCAGGTAAAAACGTAACCGACAAAACGAACGCCGCGCTCATCCCTACGGCAACAATATTGCCAAGATCATGGAACGGGGGCGATTCACTAAAATTCATCGCTAAAAAGCCGATCACGGTAGAAAGGCTGGTAAGGAAAACCGGTTGCATATTGATACGCAGGCTCTCAACGATGGCCTCATTCTTACTCATATCATGTCGCATGGCATGGAACATACTGACTAAAATATGAATTGCATTGGCAACGGCGAGTGTCATGATAACGGTGGGGGCGATTGAGCTAGGCGGTGTTAGCTTAATGCCAACCCAACCTGAGAATCCCATACCGACTAAAATCGACATGAAAATTATCCATAGGCCACTAAACGTACTCGTCCAGCTTCTTAAGAATAATCCAATTGCAATTAATACGATTAAAAAGGTGAGCGGGACAAGAGTGGCCATATCCTGCATGGAGGAAGAGAAAAAGGCATTGTTTAATAAAACAATACCCGTCATGTGTACATCTATATCGGGATATTCTTTTTTAATTTGTTCGGCTATTTTATTGACCGCAATCGTAATCTTTGGCATTTCTGTTTCAGGACTTTTACCTGGAAGTTGTACCGTGATGTTAATACCGGTGACATGTCCACCAGGTGATAATAGCTTGTTGACGATTAAAGGTTCCGCTAAGGCAATCGATTTAATATTTTCAATCTGTTGCTTTGATAAGGTTTCGGCTTCCTGAAAAAGATCCTGAACAACAAGATCGTCGTTGTTGGCGTGGGTATATTGAAAATTACTGATTGAATCGACTCGTGAAGAGTAAGGTACCTGCCAACCCATCGTAGTGATTTGTTCGACAGCCTTCATCGTGTTTTTGTCAAAAACATTACCACTTTTTGGTGCCAACACTATCAAGACATTATCATCTTTTGTATAGGTATTTTCCAGGCGTTCAAAGGCCAGCATTTGTGGGTTGTCATCACTAAAAAAAACATGATAATCACCGGTAAAACCGACATTGCGCATACCACTGGCAGCAACAAAGACCGCTAATAACGTTAATGCAATAACGAGCCAGCGATTGTTGAGAATCCAGCGTGCATATCTTGTCGTACCATTATTGGGCTCTAAGTTATCATTTTGCATGTGACGACTCCGTGTTTAGTTTTTCCAGTTTGGTGGGTAGGTATTCTCATAGCCAGGGATTTTAGTAATACGCTCAATCCAGGCTGAAATATTGGGGTACTTTTTTTCAAACGGAAGAAAATCCAGATCAAGTGGTTTTCCTTCAGGTAATGATAGAGCGCGTAATAGCGCCTGAATATACGGAAAGACTACTACATCGGCTGCGCTTATTTTGTTACCGGCCAGATAGTCTTCAAATTCAAGTTGTGTCTCAAGGGTTTTGAATTCGGAGTGTACATAGCTGGCCGCTTTTTCGATTGCGTCGATATTATCACGAACGTCATCAAAAAAAACGGGCCGGATGATGTCCAGTAATGGAATACATAAGTAATTTTCAACCTCGAAGACACGTTGCCAGATGTAGCCGGTTTCCGTTGGCGTTACGCCAAACAGAGGTTTGTGCGGATTTTGTTGATCGAGATAAGCTAAAATCGCAATCGACTCGTAAATTGAGTTTGCACCGTCTTTTAGTATGGGTAGTAGACCACGTGGATTTAGTGCCAGCATCTCCGTTGTCTGATGCTCTCTTTTGGAAAATTCGAGTAAATTTGAGTTATATTTCAAACCCTTAACTTCTAATCCAAGTAAAGTCCGCCATGAATTTGGGCTACCGGCTCCCCAATAGATGTCATACACCATCCTGAATCTCCTTTTGTTGGTCTGCACACTGTCGAGAGAGCAAAATAGTAACCATTGCAAATTTGCGATGTAAGTCTTGATATTCGCATTTTGTCAGTGCAATAATGCACCACATGGACTGGGATAACTTACGCTACTTTTTAGCTGTGGCTCGCAAGGGATCGATTCGAGCGGCGGCCTCTGCTTTGTCTGTTAATCACTCAACCGTGGCACGTCGTATCTCTTCATTCGAAAAACAACTCGGGGTCCGATTGTTTGAACGTCTACCCAATGGTTATGTGCTTACCACGACGGGTGAAGAGATGATGAAATCGGCTCAGCACATCGAAGATGAAATCGTCAAAATAGATCGACAGGTCATTGGTCGTGATGCGCAGCTAAATGGTGTATTACGAGTGACCATGCCAACGGTTTTAGCCACTCATTTGTTAATGCCAGATATTTCTGCTTTTACTAATCTCTATCCTAATATCCAGTTGGAGATGGCTTTTTCAAATGAGGAATTTAACTTACGTAAACGTGAAGCCGATATCGCTATTCGGTTAACGCAGAACCCACCTGATTATCTGGTTGGACGTCGTATCTTACATCCCGCTAAAGGGGTTTACGCGTCTCATGAATATGTTAAGTATCACGATATTGATAATGAACCTGAAAAACTTCGTTGGATTGGATGGGAAGACGTTTCATCCTCAACGCAATGGAACAAGGACAGTCGTTTTTCTGCGGCACCGGTTATCCATAAAGCTGATGATTTATTGGCTCAGCTGGAAGCGGTTAAAGCGGGAATTGGGATTGCGATGTTGTCATGTTTTCTGGCAGATTAAGTGCCATCCATTGAACGACTGGAACATATCACCGCGAAAGGCAGCTGTGGTGATCTATGGATATTAACCCATGAAGACTTACGCGCCACCGCAAGGGTGCGCGCATTCATCGATTACATGCTCAACGCCTTTGAGCAACACCGGGATTTACTGGAAGGCCGTTTGTATACTCAATCCGTAGCTGGTTTCGGATTGAGCGCAATTGAAACAGATGCCGAACGAATCGTTACCCAGCAAATTTAAGTAACATTTAACGACAGTTTAAATTCTAAACCATGAAGGTTTTCGTCGTTGAAGTATCTAGCGAGTAAAACGTTTCTAAATAGAAGATTTAAATTTGGATATTTAAACTGGCTATTAACCACGATTATAATATTGAATTGTTGAATTAATAAAAAAATAGTCAACAAGTTTTGAGTGAAATTAAATGTTAGTATGTAAAAAATAAATTTTGACTGTTGCCAGTTAAAAGTTGTTATCCAGCTTGATTAAGGGAGTAAGGAAATGAAATTTTTAGCAAATGGGTTATTAGTTTTATTTTCAACCATGCTTCTCACCGCCTGTGATCGAATGACCACTCCGAAGCTTGATAAGCCTGAAGCCTCAAGCTCACAAACGACCAATGTTCCCCAATCAAACGCAACAACCACTAAAGTAACGAAGCAGCCCGCATTAACGGGGGACGCGCTATATAATAGTGATAAAGCACCTGAGTCCTTGCTTTATGATTTACCAAAACCGGTTATTGAAAACGTCTGGTCTGCGATTGGTGCCTTATCCCCGATTACTTATGCGAATTCTGGTCATAACAATAACTTATCGTTTGTGATTACTTCTGAAGGTGTACTGGTTGTGAATGCGGGAGCGAATTACTTACTGGCCAAATCATTACATGATGAGATCAAAAAACATACGGATCTACCCGTAAAATACGTGGTTCTGGAAAATGGGCAGATTCATGCAGCGGTAGGTAGCAACTATTGGCAGCAACAGGGTGCGATCGTGATTGCCCATGAGGATGCTGCGCATGAGATCAAAGAAAATAAGTTTGCCTATCTAGCTTCAGTAAAAAGGCGGCTCAAGGAAAAGGCCGAGGGTACGGTTATTAGTATGCCCGACGAGACCTTTAAAGAGGAAAGAATCATTGAAATGGGTGGGGTTCGTTTTGAGATACGGCATCTTGGTCCAACCCACAGCCCGGGCGATATTATTGTCTGGTTACCACAAAAGAGTCTAATCATCTCGGGCGATATGGCCTTTCATCAACGTATGTTGCCATTATTTGAACATACTGATTCCGCTGGTTGGTTACAAACCTGGGAGAAATTCGCTTCCTTGCAACCTAAATACGTTATTCCCGGCCATGGTGATCCAACTAATATGAATGAGGTAACACTTTACACCAAAGATTATCTGTCATACCTGCGTGGTAAAGTCGGCGAACTGCTCGAAAAGGGTGGGACGCTACAGGATGCTTATAAAATTGATCAATCAGCTTATATGCATCTACCAACCTCAGAATTTCTGGCCAAACGAAATGCCGGCCAGGTTTTTCAAATGATGGAATTTGAATAATTTGTATTTATTAAAAAAATTAAACAGGAAAATAGGATGAAGGCCGTTTGGAATAATGAGATCCTGGCCGAGTCAGTTAAAACTGTGGTGGTTGAAAATAACCACTATTTCCCCAGCGATACGCTAAATATGCAGTTTTTTGTCTCAAGTGATTCAACATCTCATTGCCCGTGGAAAGGGGATGCCAGTTACTATTCAGTCGTCGTCAATGGAGAAAAGAATGAGGATGCGGCATGGTATTATCCTGAACCCAAACCGGCGGCTAAAGAGATAAAGGGGCATGTAGCCTTCTGGCGCGGTATTGAAATTAAGGATTAGGATTAGACAAGTAACAATATAGTAACTTATAAAAATATGATCTCGACACCAAAGCTGGATGAAAAGTTAAAGCAAGATACCTATTTGATGGGGATGCTGAATGAGAGTTATCTGTTATTAAATAAAAATGCTTTATATCCATGGTTTATTCTGGTTCCTGATACCGATGAGATTGAATTTTATAAGTTAACAAAATCATTGCAGATACAACTTCTTGAGCAGATTAATAAGATGTCCAATTTTATTGAAATCTATTTCAATAGTAATAAATTAAATGTCGCCACAATTGGCAATGTTGTTTCGCAACTGCATATCCATATTATCGGTCGTCATCCAGAAGATGCCTGTTGGCCAGCGGTAGTGTGGGGGAATGAACAATTTAGTCCTTATGACGACGCTAAAGTTAGTGAAGTACGACAAAATCTCACCGAATATTTAGGTGGAGAGCTAAAAAATTATAACGTTGGGGTCTGAGTTTGTAACGATAATAATGATGCGTAAGTTGACAACATTAATACTCTTAACTTGTTGCCTGTTTATAAATTTAACTTCAATGGCATCGGATAATGGACAAGAGGTTACCAATTTATCAAATATAAAGGTAACCTGGCTTGAAAGAACCGCGAGTCAGTGGTGTCACGGGCAAGCCAATCAAGAAAAAAATGGCCATCCAATAAACCTGGCAGAGATTGGTATTAATGAACAGACACTGTTAAATGGCATTAATTGCGTGGCGGGTGATTTTGATGGCAATGGTTATTTAGATTTTTTATTGTTTGGTGAGTATATCGACAAACCGCCGGTTGTTGCCCACCCGAAACACTACATGGTTTTAATGTATGATAAACATCTGATTATTAGAAAGCTTATTCAAGCTAAATACGGTTTAAATCATCCATTATTGTACACAGCGCGTGCAGATGTCGGCGAGTTTGGTGAACCTGCAACGAAAAATGATGGTTTTTACGAACCCGGCGAGGGCGGCACTACCTATATATTTTTATACAATAAGAAAACAGAGCGTTTTGATATCAGCGAATTCGGCAGTGAGTATCATTAACTAAAATTGTATGCCAAATTAAAGTTAGCTTTAAGAAAAAATCTGAGATATATATTTCTGCCTCATTTTTATAAAATTAATAGTCCAAGTCCCGATGATTAAATTTCCTGGCCGGCTCAGCATTTAATATACGCTTAAGAACGTCATTCATCGTTGCTGGATCATTATCAAATCCACCATGAGTCTCACTCTTGGTGGCTACGTCATCATCTGTATCGCCATGACTGTAAACAAAATCTAACGGTATATCAGCCGTATCAATGTGTTGAGTAAAATCTTGCATCCCTAATAATGGAACATTCCCCGGGATAACGTCGCTCTCTTCGAACGATCTTGAGACGAGTTTAAGCAAAGATTTGCGGTAGATTGAGGCAACGGTATCCTCTTCTTCAAGTTTCTCTGTTAAATTATAAATGCGCATATTTTTAATTGATTGATTCTTTAACAAAGGAACATAATGGCTGTCGTATAATTCAATCGTTGCCGCTGGTGCCATTAAGCTACAGGTTTCGACTTTTATATTTTTAATTTCATTTTCCAAAAATAGACGTTGAAGTAAGTAGGCCATCAGAATGGCGCCGGTTGAATGGCCGACAACGTGGAGTTTTATATTTTGTTCATTTTGAAGAATGGCACCGATCAGTTGTTTGATCGCATTGGTACCGTCGTTTTGAGATTGAGCAAACGGTTTGCGTGCACCGCTTTTCAGTTCTCGCCATAATGCTCTGCCCGCTTTACGGCTGGTGTTTTCAACACGACGATCCCACCAGTCGGAGAAGCCGCCCATTTTGCTTTTTAATTCAGGTTGTTTGCCGAGTAGTACGTCGTTAATTTCCTCTAACAACCCGGTATCGTACATAAAATGATATGGGTAGATACGATTGTCCAGATAAACATTTTTCATCTTGGCAATTCGTCCAGCTGACGCTTTTGGGCTGTTAAGGCCACCATGCGCATAAAGCATCAAATGATCATATTTTATTGAGGTAGAAAGTAATTCAGAGGTTTCAGTGACATCATTTAAATTACTCCAGTAACGACCACTATCATGATAATGCCCATCATCGAGATGCACAAAATGGCCAGCAATTTCCGAGCGAGGGGTACTTTTAAAAATGCCATCTTTACCGTGACTGCTTGCCTGTTCGAGATTGCCTGAAACGGTATAGTCGAAAATTTGTGGTGTTGGTAGAGCAAGTTGCACGACCCAGGCATCCGCAATATTGGCCGCCCAGTCTTGATAACTCCATAAGGCAAGTCCTTTGTTACCCCAATCTTCACCCCAGGAATTTTGGATCCAAAAGCCATTGTCGTTATAACCGACAATGGCAAATGCATGTCCACCGGCCGGTGTTTTTGTATAAGGGATCTTACCCGACTTCGGTTCATTCCAACCGGAATGCACCATAGCGGAGGCATAGATAATTCCCGTTTCATTCAGGGCACTGTGAAAATCAACGATGTCAGGTCGGATTCGATAGTAAGCACCCAATGTATTTGAACGCGCTTCTTTGGCTCGCTCCACGGTAACATAGGCCTTTTTCGATTTTTTAGTGGAAGACCAACTTTTTTCTGAACATACTCCCATGTTCTTCCAGCCCTGAATTGCGCCACGGCAGCTTGAGCCTGCATAATCTTCACCTTGCCATTCGTCATATCGTTTTGCCATTTCGTATAACATTCTTGAACTGACTTCAGTTTTTTCGTTTCGTTGTTTAAACAAATGGTTGATGACCGCCGCCAAGCCAAAACCGGTACAGGCTCCTTCCTTGCCTTGATCCAGAATTTTTAGATTAGTAGGTGGGTCAAGTGGTTTTTGCAGAGGTGACAGTCGTGGTTCATACATTCGGTCACGTAGGTCTGGTGCATCAGGTCTGGTATATTTTTTATACTCGGAAAATTTATTAGCCATAATGGTTTACCTTTCAATATTAACCGAAATAAGTCATTGTCGCAGTGTTGTTCTTATATTTAGTACGAATATTAATAAATATGTATTAAATTGTAAGAATATTTTAATGTCTTGAATCTAATTATTCTAATTACAAGCAAATGAGTATGGTATTTCAATTAGGCGTTTGGTTTAGAGACCACGATGAGTCAAAACAATCATAGCCTATTCGGATTTTGATATCATATTCTATTTCACATGAATATGGTTGTAACCTGATATGATGTGCTATGGTAATTCCATTTTGTCGTATGGAAAATATGATTAACTTAATTACGCATGCTTGTCCACATTGTGGCAAGCCTCACCTCAGCCTGTTTATCATGCTGAATAAAGGTAGTCGTTTCTGTAATCAATGTGGCAAGGTAATTTCGTTTGATAATTATTTTTTAGGTGGAATGGGATTGGTTGCAGTAATGTTGAGTTTTGCCTTTTTAAAGTCAACGCTTGTTGGCTTGCTTGGCAGCACGGTGGCCAAGGTGATATTTATCATTTTGATGATACTGTTATTGCTCGTCGGGACGCGAGTTATATTTCGGATTAAACCAGTTCGATGATAGCTTAGCGGGTAAGTGTTTTCAGGTACTGGATTACGTCGGATGATTCATACAACCAATGATGTTCCCCTTCACTGTTTTTAATTTCCAGGCAAGGCACCTTAATTTGTCCGCCACCCTTTAATAGTTGTTGGCGGTGAAGTTCATCGTATTGGGCGTCACGTAACTCAATATTGAGCGACTGTCGTTTTATTTCACGGCGAACTTTCATGCAAAAAGGGCAGGTCTTGAATTGATACAAGGCAATATTTTGGGTCTTTTGATCAAGTCGTTGTTGCATCTCAAAAGGATGTTTGATGCCTTTTGGGGTGGTTAATTTGTCGATCAAAAGCATTATTGGACCAATGATGCGACGTAGTGTGCGGAAGAAAATTCGTATAACCCATTTCATAGTTGGTAAGACCTTATTCGTTCGCCGTATTATACCTGACAACCGATTGCGTAACAGAGCCGAAAGTGGATTTTGTCGGCACAGAATTAAGTTTCATGACACCCTCTAACTTATTGATATATCGATAAATTTTAATGAAAGAAGTATTGGCGGATAAAATATTTAGCTCTCAGCTGGATAAAGGAGTGATGAGATTGCAATAATTTTCTATTATTTACCTGTGGCAGGCAGATAATTTGGCACACGGCGTCATTAAAGACCGTTTATCATTTGACCAGTCTTTGCTGTTTACATTAACCTGTTTTCTAGGACTTTGATGGATTAAGAGCTGTATATTATATAATAGTATTGTTAAACGTATGTCTGAAAATAAACTGAAAATTGATGTTAATGATCTTATCATAGGTATGTACGTCTGTGAGTTAGATATCCCCTGGCTCGACTCTCCGTTTTTGTTTCAAGGTTTTCCGCTTAATTGCGAGGATGAGATTGAAGAGGTTAAAAAGATCTGCGAATATGTGTATGTCGATCCAGTACAGACTGAGACCTCAGTACGACCAAACCTGATACCACTTGCCAATAGCTATCGTCAACGCATTGCCCAAGCGGCTGGCGGAGACGACAAACATAAAACAGTTGCTACGCGTTATGACTACCGTGAACATTTACAACTCGCACGCAAGATTTATAATAATACTCGAGTCTATGTTAGCAAGACACATAAGAATGTACGTGATGTCAAACCGATTGACATCACAACTGCAAAAAGTCTGGTTCACAATTTGGCCGAAAATATTCTGGTAAATCCAAATGCGCTCATGTGGTTAACGCACCTGAAGGCTCGCCATGAATATACATTAACACACAGCATCAATGTTTGTATCCTGGCACTCATTTTTGGCCGTCACTTAGAACTTCATCATACCGAACTAGAACTGCTTGGTTTAGGTGCTTTGTTGCATGACATTGGCAAGTTGCGCATTCCTCCAGAAATTCTCGATAAACCCGGCAAATTTACCGATGAAGAATATGAAATTATGAAGACGCACCCGGTTGAGGGTTACAATATCCTCAAGGATGACATGGGGATGCCTCGTGAGTCTTTAGAGGTAGTTTTGCATCACCATGAGCGAATAAATGGTAAAGGTTATCCAGATGCATTAAAGAATGATCAGATTACTCGACTTATAAAACTGGCTTCGATCGTCGATGTCTATGATGCTATTACCAGTGATCGCTGTTATCACGATGGAATGTCGCCCTATAAGGCACTGCAAAATATCTATAGCTGGACGAGTGACCATTTTGCTAAAGAATATGTAGAAGGTTTTATGAGTTGCATGGGAATTTACCCTGTAGGCACTATTGTGATGCTGAATGATGGGCAGACCGCCATTGTCATCGCGACAACTGCAAAAACCAAATTACGCCCAATGGTAATGTTGGTGAAGGACAGTAAGGGCGTATTTTATAAACAACGCAAGATCTACAATCTTTCATCACAAAAATGGAATAATTCAAATGATCGTCTGGAGATATCCGGTGTTATTGAACCTAAAGAGAGTGATATTAAAGTCAGTAAAATCCTTGAGCAGGAATCGCTGGCCCCACAACAAGGGACGACTGAAAATATAGAAAAATTAACGGGCTTGTTAGAATAATTACGGCACTAAGCGGTTGTCTGTTTCAGAATTTCCGTTTAGAGTCGCTTTTTAACTTATAACTATTTCGAAGAGGTAATAACATGGCAAAGGCAACGGCGAGACACATACTAGTGGACAGCGAAGATCAATGTAATCAACTAAAAAGTGAAATCGAAGCTGGCGCTGATTTTGGGGATATTGCCAAACAGTATTCGAGCTGTCCTTCGGGTCAGTCCGGTGGTGATCTCGGCGAATTTGGCCCTGGGCAGATGGTAAAAGAATTTGATGAGGTCGTCTTTAGCGGTGAACTCAATACCGTACATGGCCCGGTAAAGACTCAATTTGGCTACCACTTATTAGAAATCACCAGTCGTACCGACTAATATTTATTTTATACTATTATATTAGGAAATAGTTTCAAGGCTGACTTATGCATATTCATTTTCCTGCCATCATCGTGATAAGTCTATTTTCACTGATATCTCTGTCCTGTGCTGAGTTTAAACAGGCAGGGCGAGATATTGGCCATGGCACGCGTGATGCGACCAGGGCAATTGGTCATGGTACGCGTGATGCCGCAAAGGCTATTGGTCATGGAACCCGGGATGTAGTTAAGTCAGTGAAAAAAGATATACATGATGCGACCGAGTGAAATCCGTCACGTTTAGCGCGAGCCCCAGATCTTCGATACGGCTCTATCATTTCCGAGTAACCCTACCACTAAGCCGATAATGGCCATGACGGAGAAAACAACAACCGGTATCAGATAGCCTGGATCACTATTATCACCTGACAGATAAGCAACGATGATTGCCAGTGACAAAAATAATGTACTCATGAAAATAAGTATTTTACGATTCAATGGCTTGTAAGTATAAGGTTCATCACCCTTTTCAAAAAAGTTTAGTATAGGTGAGAATAAGGCGCGTAAAGAATTTTTCATAATCACGTATTTGAATTGAACAAGGTCGAAGTTTAACATAAATTTTATAAGAAGCAGGTGAGTGTTTTCTACTTTGAGGATAAATAGTGAAAAAGGTCCAGGCTGATTTTTGGCAGTTAACCATCCCAGAGTCATGGATAGTCGAGACGGAAGACGAGATGACGAGCATGTACGGTCCAACTGGCAAAGGTACATTAGTTATCAGTGCAGTTGTTGAGGATGAACCGATAGGTGATGACTACATCGAAGATCTTGTGGTTGAACATCTGGATGCGGGTGCGGAATTGCATCATGAGGTTTTTGGCCCTTTTACAGGTGTTGGTTGTTGTTTTGAAGCGGATGAGGAATATTGGTGTGAATGGTATCTGTGCCTGGAAAATATGATGCTGTTTATTACCTATAATTGTGATCTGGACAGCGAAGGTGAGGAAGATGATCTTATTGAAAGTATTCTCGATTCATTGTCCTTAGTTACAGATACAAAATTACATTAATTATAAATTTCATGTC
>CAMYMO010000184.1 GCA_947259425.1 uncultured Ectothiorhodospiraceae bacterium
GGTGGGATTAGAAGAAATTTCTGCTGGCCCTGACCGCCGCGGGTTCAAACAGGGTCCGAATCAGCATTGCAATTCCTTGTACTATCAGGCAATAACCCAGCACGATAAAGCTGGATTCTATAGCCGCCTGTTTCAATAGAATCAGTTGGAGCAGGTCAAACTGGCCCATGCCGGTGCGATTGGCGATCAATAACAACAGGCTGTTGGCAATCAGGGCCAGTAGGCCAAAGATGATATAACTGCAGGGTCGACAGCCTGGACCACGGGTGTTCTTGGTAAAACCATAGACAGCGAAGAGCAGGAAAAATACGCCCAGTAGCAACCACTGCTCAACGGTGGGCGTCTGCGTAGCCAACATGAAATCTCCTCCTGAAATTACCTTATTGCATTTATTATTGCGGCCATTGGCCATTATTATTTAGACCACTGCGATAGCGAACCTGGGTTGGTGGCTCAGCAGAAGTATTCCATCATAAAAATGATATTTGGAATAAACAAAATTAACTTATTATTGACGCTGCTGCAAATTCTGTTATAACTATATGATTATCATTGTATTATTGTTTTCCGGGAGTCGCTGCGAGATTTTGTCGTGATGGCACTGTCGGCGCAACACGTAGCGGAAGCAATCTGTATTGGATGGTCAAGCGGTATCGGAGAGCTGGTATCTAACGTTAAGCCCATTATCGATGTGAATGTGTAGATTTCCAATGAAAAGGATAGCGAACGTCTTCATAGTCTGATCTTGTAACAAGCACAGATCGGTCTGTCTAAACCTTTGTACAGTTCTCGAGATACTATTTGTCCATTATCGCTGTATCGCTGACAGTAGAAAGCTGGACGCGAACGGCACGCCCAGCTCAAAACAATCAGTTGCGTCGTTATGAAAAGTAAAATCGTTTAATTAATGATCCGGACCCGAATGACCCGCAGCCAACTGATCCTTGCCCGGCGTCCATGGTAATGACTCTCCGCTTTTGGTTATGTAAACGGTTGTTGTTGATGAGCCATCGGGCTGTTGAACGGTATTGTAGAAACCTTCAGCGTTTTCACCCATGTTTTCAACCAGGGCGTCACGCACCAGTCCAATGGAATCGCCAGGATCTTCAGCATTGGCGCTATGTTGCAATTGTAACTGGCATAATGAAGTTCTGCATTCAACGTGGGATAACTGATGCCCTTCCAGGTTTGCCTGTTGTAAAGCATTTTGCACATTATCCTGAGTCGCTTGAGACCAGCCCGGATCGGGTTCCTGATCGTAGAAAGCTTCATCAATGGTGTGCATACCTTGTTCGATTCTTAATTGTTGTTGCGCTCGATCTGATTCATGATCATGCGTTCCATAATTGCTTTCCGATGTGCCTGTAGAGGTCGACATTTCGACTTTCTTTTCCAATTCTTTTTGACCCTTGTCCATCCGATTTAGTTTCTGCTTGATATTGGCTAAGTTAGCGTGTACATGGTCTATTTCTGCCGATCCACTGCCTGGATGTGGCATAGTTTGTTCTGTATTGGCTGTATTGAGCCGTTGATTCGTTAGTGCATCGACTTTTGCGTTTAAGCGGGCGATTTCTTCCGATGCATCGTTTTTCGACAGCAAGGGCAATTGATAGGCCAGAACAATTCCCAAAGCCAAAAAAGCAAATGCGATCAGAGGTAATTTGATGGCGTTTTTCATTGGATGTCCTTTTTGTAAGTCCACTGAAAATGGCGCCTTGTTTAACCCAACAACAAGGCGCCACGTTTGTTACCTGAAGAGCCTGTATTATATCTCGTTGTAATGAAAACCTACGAGTTTGTTGTTCTTTTTAGGTAATTTGCACGATATATTATAATAGCCATCGCTAAATCCTGACACCGATGCAAAGGTTGATCTTGTGGCATCATTTGTCCCAGTAACAAAACCACCAGCAGTACCAAATACATCTCTGTAGTCTATGAAGCAGGTTCGTCCTGCAATAGGCGTCGATTTAAAATGTACATGCGTAAGTGATGTAAGCCCGGCTGCATTAGTTTCGTCCGAGACCATGGGGCACACAATCCACTTGCCATTTTTTTTGGCAACGGCTTCACCAAAAAAATTGTACTTGAAGTGTTTGACATTGTCGCGCCCCTGGCATGCGGTTCCGGGCGCGCTCATTTCGTTAGCAGCATACGTATTGCCACCCCCCAACAGCATACAACTTGCGATGCCTGACAGTAATAACGCGTGGAATTTACGATTTTTTACATGAATAGTTTTCATTGACTTCTCCCTTTCAATATTAAATGTGTAATAAACTACTGTGTTAACCATTATTAATAATGTATAAACAAGTTACTCTACTACATCCCCCTTTTCGTCATGAGAGTACTGCGTACCTAATTATAAATCCCCCTTTTCGTCATGAGAGTACTACAGAGTTACTACAGTGATAGAATATGCTGCTATTTGTATTAATACAACGTTTTTTCTATTAAACAATGTTGATTCAACTTGGGTAATTCTTGTCGCGTAAAGTGCTACGGCGCATAGTGTTTAATACAAATAATACAACGCTAAAAGGGGAAATGCTCGGAAGAATGAATGAAAGTTATAAATTTACAGACAAAAAGTTTATGTTCTCATTGAAAACATTCATTTTATTGCTGTCAATTAGCTGCAAAAGGATTGTAGAGGTATTGTTGTGTTGAGTTCGAATTACCCTGGTTACAAATATATTATGTCAAAGCGTATTTAATTAATTAACAGTTTGTGAAAATTAACTATTTTTACAGGATTTATTCACTTGACAGGCGTGGTGCAGGGCATCGGTGAAATATTGGTAATAGTAAACACAGTTTTTCCATTGGTTCCTCAGTTCCAGATAGCCATTCGCCCCACTATCGTCACGATATATTTCCTCTATCCTGGGACATGGTTAGGGTGATAAACCTGTAACGACCCTTAATGGCAATACATCCGAACGTTGTTGTAGTACGAAAGTCATGGTCGCACATCCTTATAGCGAGGTAACAATTAGCGGAACCAATTTATTCAAGATAATTCGTTACTCAAAGTGACGGTAAATCCTGCCGTTTCCGGACTTGTTTGCTCGTGATGAGAAATAGTGACTATCAGTTTCAGTGACAGATAGACAACAGCGTTTTTTGTACATACGCGCAAGCAGAAATCAGTATGCCAACTGAGAAAATGGCGCGTGTTATTTTTATCATGAAAAACCCGGAAGCCTTTTTTAAAAAGCTGATTGTTATCCATTACGGTAGGGGTCGGCGCTTATGCCTTTTCATCAACGACAA
>CAMYMO010000185.1 GCA_947259425.1 uncultured Ectothiorhodospiraceae bacterium
GAAACTAGCAAAAATTGGACTTGCTGAAATTGTTTTGTTTATTGGCATAGTGCTCCTGTTTATTAATTTTGGCCAAAGCATTGGCTGGAGAGCAGTAGGCATAGTACAACTAGTATTTTCCTTCTATATTATAAAGAAAAAAAGAATTGGTGTGGGTTGGGAAGGATTTGAATCCTCATACTATATAACGGGCGTGCCTGCTGTACTCATAGGTTTACTTAGCATTGGTATTTCTATTATGTTGTTGTTTTACCCTGAAGAAACAGTAATGCGGTGGGGTTCAAAGTGATAACTAATACAACAGCAAACGCCCAACACATATGAGCCTCCAGCCTGTCAATAGGCATTAACAATACTTTCGGTCAATAATTTGATCGAATCCAAAGCAATGAACAAAACCGATTACTTCATCTGTCATCGTTGACGGTTAAGCAAAGTCGCTTACCGCAAACACATATAGAGGGTCTCTTATCGCGGTCTCACCGCTGCCGATTCTTTTCAGTCCATTGAGTTTAATCGGGCCACTAGACATTCATCGGTTAACCTTAGGCAGGCACTATACAAAAAGAAGGCGGGTTCGTTAATTTTCCTAACGCCCAGTTAGTTTCAGGCTCAGCCAAGGTGTAAACGACTTTGTTCATTGCATTTAATGCACGACCATGAGGTGTCTAATCAAAGCATCGGGCTCAGGTGTGATGAAGCATAAACGAAGTTAGAGATCATGGTCTCAGTTAAAAAACTTTTCGTTTTTAAAAATTCCACCGTGTTGTCCAGTTAGACGTCCAGCTCACCTCATGGCGTGACTTACCCCGTTAAAAACTTTTTCTCATCAAAGACCGTTTCATTCTTCAACATGAAATAGACACAGCGTCCGAGTTTATGCGCCAGGGCCGACAGTGCTTTCGCCTTACTCATACGCCTTTGTAATCGTTGTAAATATTTCTGTGCTTTTTCGTTGCCGCGTAAATACAAAACCGCCGCTTCGGAAAAGGCCCACTTCAAATGCGCGTTTCCGATCTTGCTGCCCTGTGTGCCGTAGCTTTTACCGGCCGATTCGGCCTTGCATTTGACGAGCCGGGAGTAAGAGGCAAAGGTTTGGACGGATTCAAAACGGCTTATATCACCAATCTCATAAATGATCGTCAGGGCTAGGATGCGACCAATGCCGGACACCGAATGCAGCAGATGCAAGTGCACCGGATTATGTTGTCGGGCTTGTGTCTCAATAAACCATTCCAATTTGCTGAGTTCTTTAGCGTAACATTCCAGGATGCTCATGTTTAAATCCATATTGCGTTGCACCACCGGATCGGGAAAAGCCGAGCGAATGTGCTCCCGAGCGCTTTTATTTTTGAGATTGACTTTGTTCGGCGGCAGATTGTATTGACTCGTGGTATTCGCGACGTGGGCTTTTAAGTCGGCCCCGTGTCGAACGATTTTCATGCGGCGGCGCAGTAGATCGCGGGTGGCGCGCATTTCTTTTGGGTAAACGTAGGCCACGGGGAAATTGCCGCCTCGTATCAGATTGGCAATCTTGAACGAATCAATACGGTCATTCTTGGCTTTGCCGCCATGAATCGCCTTCATGTAAAGCGCGTGTCCCAGAATAAAATCGATACCCAGGTCCTCACAAAAGTCCGCCACCCAATACCAGCAGTGCATGCATTCCACCCCCACGACCATCTGGCCGAGGTAGGGTTCAAGCAGCTTTGCCAGTTTATCAGGATTTGCTGATATTTCTTTATGGACACAGGTCTCACCAGCTTGATCTATAATGCAAACATAAAGGCTACGAGCGTGTAAATCGATACCGCAGTAATAGGGATGGGTGTTATTATAAAATTTCATTGGGCTTTCTCCTTTTTGGGTTTCGTCACCTTCAGTTTAGCGAGTTTCGCTAAGCTGAGGGAGAAGGCTCAATGAGTATCAAATCATCCAAATCGACGCCAAACTGCGGCGCGATTTGATTCAAACGTTATCTGTATAGATAAGATGAAATTGAAAATTTATTTCGAGAATATTGATGAAGCCTACGTTGGTGACGTATTAGTCGACGATGAAGTTCCATTATACTTGAAAGGAAAATTTGTTCCTTCAAAGACTCAGGAAGCGAAAGAGTTTCTAGATCTTATTGAAAAAATGAATGTAAATGAAAAGGAAAAAGGCATTCATATCCAATACCTTCATGAAAAAGGTAATTTACCTTTTGATGGGCTAGTCTTGGGACAAGAAAACGATAATATAGTAATAAAGTACTTAGAATGGAATGAGGTCGACGATTTTAAGAATGAAAGTAGAAACAGATAACAAGTCGGCCCAGCGGGACGCCAAAACCGCTTCGCGGTCATCTGGCGCCCCTGGCCTCGAACGTTAGCTGCATAAAAGATAATAAATAAAAAGGGAGATATAAATGTCACTAAATTTAGATAAACAATCATTAGTCAATATTTCACTAGGTGGTTTAGCTGGTATAGTAACGGCTGTGGCATCTGCATCATTTATTATTTCTGCTGAGTTTTCAGACCTAAAGCGAATGCAACAGGATCTCCCAAAAATGGAACAGAAGGTTTCATTTTTAGAATGTCGTGAAAAAGAAATAAAGGCATCTCTAGAACATATGGCTACAACTATGGAGCAAATTGCAATAATCGCAGATCAAGCAACAGGCAACATCCAAACTAGGGCTGCACCACAAATTAGAAAACTCCTTAGTTGGACATCTACGACTGATTGTAACAGCTAACAAGCGGGTCAAGTGCGACGCGAAAAAGCGTCGCGCGCCTTACCCAGATCGTTAGGCATACAAAACATGATATGGAAACTATTTAAAAAAGATGAATGTCCATCATGTGGCACAAGATTAGAAGTACTAAATCCAAAAAAATCAACTTTGCTTGTAATACTTGAAGAGTTAATGTTATTTGGTGGGCTTGGTTTGTATATATTTGGCTCTAGTTACGTAGCTATTTTAGGTGGAATTCTACTTATAGCGTGGCTCATAATGGTATTGATGTTCATTTTCATCTTAAAACCAAAGCTAGTTTGTCCCGAGTGTGGATATAAAACTACTGAAGATGGAGCAAAGAACAATGCCTAACAAATCAACCAAGTTCGCGCTAACGCGCTGGACCGCCAAACCGCTTCGCTTATTGGCGGCCACTTGTTTCAAACGTTGTATTTTTTTAAAAAGGAAGGTAACTGAATTTTATTTTTAAGATCAGAAAAATCTGACAGGATTATAAGAAAAGTCTGACAAAGATTCAAAATAAAGT
>CAMYMO010000186.1 GCA_947259425.1 uncultured Ectothiorhodospiraceae bacterium
AAGTAATAGATTATCTTCTATCGGATGGTAAAGACTGGCCGCCTTGATCAGCGAATTAGCGGTTAACGCGGGCACACCATATACTTCCGTTTTAACTGAGTAATTTTGTTTAATTTTATCTAATAGAAGATCAAAGTCGCCATCACCCGATAACAGCACGACTATATCAACCTTGTTGGCGGCCTCCATTACATCAATGGCGATGCCGACATCCCAGTCGCCTTTAGCCGAGCCATCACTGCGTTGAATATACGGCTTAAGTTTTATTTCAAAACCGATGTGTTTTAACGCGTCCTGAAATTTGAGTTGTTTGTCGTCATTGCGTTGAGTCGCATAAGCATAGGCGGTGGTGATTTCACCCTGTGCGGCTACTCTGCGCCACAATTCCCGATAGTTAAACTGGCGTCCATAGGACTGACGGGTGGTGTAATAGATATTCTGAACATCTGCAAACAGGGCGATTTTTTTCATTTTAAGGTTTAGTCGTGATTTCTCCCAAAGGATAACACTATTTTAACCGTTACCGTTATAATACGCTGCTTAATGAGAAATAAAGGTCGTAGTATATGAGTGTGGAGGACGAACTTGAGCAGGGCTTTGAATTTGATTTTCAGCACGTTGAGGACTCGATTGCGAAACACACATTGCGGGCCTTCTCAGATATTTTAACAGACACAACGGAAACAGTTTATTGCCTGTCACTTTATTATACTGGAAGTTCTTTTAGTTATTTATTTCCGACCTACAACACAGAACAGGCTTTATTAAAACAGAGTAAGAAAAAAAGCCCGACCGACCCATTAAATCATGCGCAGCGCGCATTACGAATTCGCTGGAGTCCGTGTGATTTTGCATATCATGCCGATACCGAAACTCTGGGTGAAGAGGTCGAAAAAGTTTTAGCTGGCATCGAGGCGTTTGCCGAATCCTTTTCTGAACTCGAATCCGATGATGAATATGAACAGTATGACCGATTTTATTCGGCCATTCATGCCCGCGTTATCAACGCTTTGAAACAGGTTTGTATGCAGCAACTGATCCAGCAACGCTGGGCGGGTGATCAAATTTTTCTGGTCAATTTATTCTGCGGTGATCAATCAAATGAGGCGCGTATCGAGAATGCCATCGACATTGGCAATCCAGAATGGATGATAGAAAAATATCAGCAGCAAGAAAATGAATCATATGAACTGCTTAGTTATAAAATGAAGAACCGAATCGAACTACCGGAACCTACTATAACCTTAGACGAATTATTACCCTGGGTTGATCGCTATCAACCCAAAATTAAATTCAATCTGGATATGTTGTCGGTGTCCCCCCATTTTTCGTTACGTTATCGTGGTGACGATCCAGTCGAATTCGAGGCCGTCAACAATGAGTTTCGAGTGCTGGATATGCTGAGTGACCACCCGCGATATGCTGAGTTGCAACAATATTATCAGACGAAAGGCTTTTCCGGTGCTCGGACGGGGGAGCCGTTATTTGAGTTCGGTCGAGCCTTGGCCAGCAAATTGTACGAACAACTGAAAGAACAGTATCCTGAGAAAAAGTACATTGTTGCCTTAATCGGGATTCAGCCGATAGCCATTACCGTGTTTAGGCCCGAAGGTCGTTTGCCGAACAATATCCGCAATGCCAGGCGAATGGCGGATTCGAGAGAGGAATTCGAACTTTTATTCGTTCAGAATGAAGCTGACGAGTAAAATAGTACCCAATATGACCTGTTTTTGTTGTCATATTCGTTAAATTTCGTAAAGTTTTCAATTTCTTAGCAAGATTTATGGCTTTTTGATCCCGGTTATGGTTAAACTACGCGCGATTACGTTTTATCCTGGTTTTTTCAGTCGCGTTCCAACCCAGTTTTACCTGAGTGTTCCCCTGTAATAACCTCGCATGATCTGTAACATTTTTATAATTTAATATATTGAGGTAATACACTATGGCAACAGGTACCGTTAAATGGTTTAACGAATCTAAAGGTTTTGGCTTTATCGCCCCACAAGATGGCAGCGCGGATGTGTTTGTTCATTTTTCGGCGATTGCGAGCGAAGGTTTCCGCACATTAGCGGAAGGTCAGTCGGTTTCGTATGACGTTGAAAGTGGTCCAAAAGGCCCACAAGCGGCGAATGTCCAGGCTGGTTAGAGTTAGCCGGATATATCTTATCGAACAACATTCTATAAGATAGAGTCTCTAAAGAACCCGCCGGAAACGGCGGGTTTTTTTATGGCTGGGTATATTTAGCGCTTTCTGGCTAGTAGGGTTCTAATCAAAATAAAAAGGCATAGATCAAAATACTGGCTGTAGCTGCCCATTTATTTCAAGCTTTATATTTCAACTTTAGCCGTAATATAAGTAAAAGCTAATTAAAATATTTCCATGAACTTCCATTGTGATGACGTATCTAATGGTAACGAGGTGAGTATGCAGCTGCGAAATCCCACACTTCTAAATGGCCGATATGCACGCTGGATAGTCTACAGCGTTGCGGTTGCAATCTCGTTGCTCATTCTTTCAAGCAATTCGATATCATTTAGCACAGACAACGGTTTTGATTTGTCGGGTGCGCTGGTTCCTGAAAAAGAAATCTATCACGGCGGGCCGGGTAGAGATGGCATTCCGGCGATCGAACGTCCGCGTTTTGTGAGTGCGAAAAATGCCAATTTTTTAAATGGCAACGATCGTATTTTAGGATTGGAGTTTGATGGTGTAACGCGGGCTTATCCGATTAAGATTCTCAATCATCATGAAATTGTAAATGACGAAATAAACAAACAGGCGATCGTGATCAGTTACTGTCCGTTATGTGGTAGTGGCGTTGCCTTTAAACCTGAATTTACCAATAACAACAGCTTTGGTGTGTCCGGTCTACTCTATAATAGTGACATGCTGCTATATGATCGTGAAACGGAATCACTGTGGTCACAAATTATGGGCACGGCGATCAGCGGTAAGCTCAAAGGCAATAAGTTACAGACATTGCTGCTGGAAAATACCAACTGGTCTTCCTGGTTGCAACAACATCCAGATACCCAGGTATTATCCACCCGCACCGGTTATTTTCGAAACTATGACCGTCATCCCTATGGCGATTATGATGTTAATCAGGGTCTGTATTTTCCCGTTTCAAAATCCAGCACACGTTTTCATCCAAAAGCACGCGTGCTGGGATTATTGATTGGTAAAAAAGCCAAGGTATATCCCGTCTCTGAATTGGAAAAAAATGGACAGGTTAGATTTATCGATAACTTTGCCGGTCAGCAATTGACGA
>CAMYMO010000187.1 GCA_947259425.1 uncultured Ectothiorhodospiraceae bacterium
TATTATTCCCGTGTTGATTTTAACCCTGGCTGATGCGGTCGCCGCATTAATCGGTGTGCGTTACGGCACGATAAAATATACAACTTCTGATGGCGTTAAAAGTACAGAGGGTTCGATAGCCTTTTTCACCATGGCTTTGCTGGTGACCTTAATCCCGCTGTTATTGTTTACTGATGTTGGTCGTACGGAAACCCTTTTGATCGCCTTAATCATCGCGACGTTAGTGATGTATATCGAAGCCTTGTCGTGGCGTGGCCTGGACAACTTGTTTATTCCATTGGGTGGGTTTTTGTTGTTAAAAGTTTATATGGATTTGAACGTAGCCGAATTAACCGTGAGTCTTATTGTGATTGTTGCGTTATTTATCTTTTTCTTTTTATACCGAAAGCGCACGACATTAAACGACAGCGCGGCGCTGGCCGCCGCACTTGCAGGTTATCTTTGTTGGGCCGCAGGTGACTGGACTTGGTTGCTGCCGGCAATATTAGTATTTATTAGTTACCATATTTTGTCTCCCAAAACACAGGAAAACACAGAACGTATTCACGATGCCCGTGCTGTATTAGCCGTGACGATACCGGGAATGATCTGGCTGTTTATCGCGCGCGATCAAAATATTAACGAATTGTATTTTCCATACACAGTAAGCTTTGCCGCACAGTTAGGCATGATCGGTCTTGCCCGCCTAAATCATCAATACCCTGAGATAAACAAAATCATATTATGGACGCGTTGCACCGTCCAGGCCAGCTTGATCGTATTCATCCCATGGATGTTAATCGTCAGCGTTGACTTTATGACGATAACCTATGCCAGTTTTGGTGCGGGTTTAGTCGCGATTGCGATAGTCAGTTTTTATTTTCTACAACCGAATATCAAAGACTGTCCGGTCGATAACGCGCGGTTTTGGCGCCAGGGTTCGATTGGGTTTGCGGTTTCGTTGATTGCAGCTGGATTGATTTAAGCGAATTGAATTCGGCAGGCAAAAAAACGCCCCGTCATTTCTGAGGGGGCGTTTTTATTGGATTATATCGAGAGCTTAGATTTAAAGTTCAAGATACATTTTGTCTTCTTCATGTTTGTAGGTCCATGGTAGGCCTGCATTCTTCCAGCCATTAATCGTGCGTTGACCTTTGGAATCAGCGACTTTAGATGAGTCGCCTTCAAAACCTTCGATTACTGAATAGACATTGTCGTATCCCGCTTGATGCAGAAGGTTTGCTGCCTTGGCGCTGCGGCTGCCTGAGCGACACATTAAAACGATTTTATCGTCTTTACCCAGGCCTTTGGCTTTAAGGGCATCTTCTAGTAAAACAGTGAAATTGCTGTTTGCTACTTTCTTAAAACGTTTTTTCTTTTCATCCCATTCAGTGAAGTCATTCAACACATATGGGATGTTGGCATCGATGCTTTTCGGTGCACCAACAAATTCGACTTCGGAAGGAGTGCGCACATCGATGAACAAGAGGTTCTTACCTTCCGCAGATACCATCTTATGGGTCTCTTGAGCAGTCAGATACAAGCCTTGTGGAGTTAGCTTCTTTTTCTTGAGTTTAGTCGGGTCTACATCACCCGCCATGGCAGTGGCAGACATCATCAGCATCAGGCCGGTTAAAAGTTTGGTTACGTTTTTCATCAGTTTTCTCCCATCAAATAAAACAAAACAACTACTAAAATTGATTGGTTATAAGAATATAATTAAACACTAATATTCGTCAATAGTTAATTCAGACTAATTTGCTTGGGGATGAATAAATATAATTAAAACAAGGGCTTAACGATTAATTGGACTGTTCGACGCGATTTGAATGGCTTGCTGCCTGCTTAATTAAATAGGGATACAACCGCAAAATAATACATGCAGTCCATTCGGTTGCCATATTGATTCAGGCATGTGCGTAAGTGTTACCGGCGTGCGGTGAACGGCTCAGGTATCATTGAATCAGATTTTGCTATCGCTAAAAAATATTCGAAAAGTTTGTGTTTATATTCAAGCTCGCATCATTACTTGGTGTAGTATCAGCATGGTTGTTTAATCGATCTCGGGAGTCTTAATATTCTTGTTTAATCAAACGCTAGCAAGCTATGCAATTGAGAGCAAAAGAGCATTACGTCGTTTTTTCCGAGCTCTTGATTTATACCATGTAAATATCAAAAATCCGGGTTTGTTTTCTTTGCCAATCTTAAAAAAGAATGGTTATGTCTGGGCTCTAGCCGTTCTTGTTACTGGTTTCTCAGCATCCGTGACGGCGCAATCAACGGATGAGCAAGAACCACGGGATGTCGAAATTGGTACCGGTGGTAATATCAGACTTGAGAAGCCATACCGTACTGAACTTGAAGCGGAGTCAGAATGGCATGCACATATACTCTGGGAGAGTCGTTATGTTACGGAAGGCCGTGATAACCTTTCAGGCGACGGTCTTTACTCCGCGTCCACAGAATTCAACTATAAAGATATAAATATCGTACCGTGGATTGCCAAAGCAGTTAATGAAGACTATTCGGAGTTTAACCTAAATGTTGTTTATGGCACAAAGTTACTCGATCATCTTGAACTTTTTCTCGGTTATAATCATATACAGTCGCGGGTATCCGGTATCAGTTTACATGATAATGAAATCAGCCTTGATTTAGCCTATTTCTATGATAAACGGTTTCAGATCGTAACAAATCTTTATTATTCATTTGATGCACAAGGTGCATTTGCAGAAGTGGCGCTTAAAAAAGGCTATCGTATCGATAATAGGCTGTCGATCAATTTGCGAGCCATCCTTGGTTTTAATGCGGGTTATGTTATTGATGGACATAACGGGATCAATCATGGCCAACTACTTGCCAGAGCTTCTTATCTGGTTATGGATGAATTGGAAATCTACGCCTATACCGGTTATAACCAGGCAATCAATCGAGATATAAACCGTTATACTGGTGATGAATTTTTACGTGACTTTTTCTGGGGCGGTGTTGGTTTAAGCTATCGATTTTAGTCAAAAGATAATCGTTAATCGCTCCTGTTGTTTGAATGATTTATCTGGATAGGAGAGGTCAGTTTAGAAATAAGCATTCATCCTTGCTGATTCAAACTTGATTTGATATCCAGCACTAATACACTATGGTTTAATTCTTGTAGGTAGATGGTAAAGTATGGAACCGCCATTTAGAAATCTAATCCTGGCCGATGCATTATTATTTATTCATGTGCTGATCGTATTATTCATCGTGTTTGGACT
>CAMYMO010000188.1 GCA_947259425.1 uncultured Ectothiorhodospiraceae bacterium
ACCGAGATTAACCTGCTCCATCATGGTGTGCTTGTTCAATTGTAGTGGTTGATGTGTTATCGGTGGTTTATTACTAAAATAATCAATATTGATATTTGGCATGTAAGCGCTGGGGATTTTGCAGATCGTAAAGGCCTGGTTGATTTGTGAAATATCCTCAAGCTGGCTGACAGGTAATGCCGGAACGTTATAGGCTAAATCAGGTTTTGTTTCAGGCAGATATTTAGGTGGGGTCAGTTCGGCAATCACATGCGCGACATAATGCTCATTCACGTACTCTTCAAAATCAACCTGGTTATTTATTTTAAAACGGTCATAGTCTTTTTGCGTTTCAAGCATAAGCAGAGATACCGTTTTACGTGGGATGCGAAAGTGCGTCGCGTAGGCCAGAGTCAGAATTTTATTCAGATCGGGACTGTCTTCCAATTTACGTACCGCTGCTTCGGCGTAAATACGAGGGGTTAGATCGGTTTTAATACTAGTTTGCGGCATTTTAACCTTGATCTCTCGAACCTCATCAGCGCTTTTTACAACGACGTTGATATGATGATTAGGTAAACCTCGCCCGACAAAATGGACCGGTTGATTCGCAAACGTATAAAAACTGGAATTGGCAAGAAAGATATCCTCTGCGCCCTGAGCATAAGCGCTAACAACCCGCCAATTACGCATTCGATGGGCGCGCAGCGCCTGGTGAGAATGAGTTTGATTGCTTTCACTTGTTAACTCATAACCCGAAAAGTTATAAATTGCACCCTCCGTTTCATGGGTCAACAGATCCAGAATGTCCATATCAACTTTTTGTCTTTGCTCAACATAGGCATATAGATGGCTTATATGATTATGTTTTGGAGAACCTTTTAGGCTGTTTAGTAAGGCGGCAGGACGGGTATCGCCCCAGGTAGCAAAACCGTCAGTAAATAAAAAGACATCCCAGTTGTTTGCCATCTCTGGATGAAACCAGTTTGGTTCAGCGACTTCCGTCAGGGCACGTTGTAGATCGGTTGCACCGAGCAGACTGATGCTTTGCGCATAGCGCTTCAGGTTGTAACGATTGATATAAGTATTAGATACAAATCGTTTTTGCCACCAATGTGTCCCGACATCGAAAAATAAGACGGCAAACTGTTTAATGTCATCCTCGTTAGCTTCCAGCATGCTGAGCATCATATCGAGTTGGCTTGCGAAAACGTCGCCCTGCAAACGGATGGAGGTATCAATCGCAAAGATGGCATGTTCATTACTGTGATGAGCAATGTCGTTGGGTAACGGGATCTTAACTTGTGCAGAAAAATAATCGCCGGTTGCGGGATCGCTCCCATGTAAATAACGGGCATCGGTATCCCTAAAACTAATTTTAAGTGATTCATTGTGTTTGGGTTTAAAGTGATAAAGACGTGTTTCACCGCGACTAGCAAGCTCAGGTACCAAATTCAGCGAGTGTATTCTTTCAGCACTAGACTTATCTATTCGAAGATAAACATCGATCGGCATCTTGTTGTAAGGCGTATTAAAGACATATTCAAGCTGACCGGCTTCCGTTTTGGGTAACTCCATATCATAGGCAAGGGCCACCCGGTGGCTTGAATACGGTTGTAATGGAAAGACATTCACCGAATAGATTCCATTACCCTGCCATTCAACCAGGGCTGGATCTCGGCGTTTGCCGACAATCGTCTGATAGGCATTACGTGCCTTTTTACGGGGTACCATCACCGCTTCTTTGAACTTGGCGGGATGCTGGTGTCGATCAAACTGTAATTCGTTTGCACTAAACCCCGAGGTTTTGGCGTTTGGTAAATATTTGAAGGCCTTTTCGTTATCCATGTAAACAACGTCACCGAAGGCCACGTAATAGGGAACGGCGGATTCCGGTAAACGCAGTTGAAAACGTCCTTCGCCTTGAGAGTTATAGGGATTATAAAACTCCATGTCTAACATAATTCTTGCGCGATGCCCGGCGATCTTGACATCAACCCGCATGGATTTTTGTTCAAGCCAGCGCCCATTGCTGGTTAAAAGTCGTGTGGTATTGGTTGGTAAGGTTGATTTTAACCAGGTACGAGCATGTTGGTTGGTCACACTAGACGGTGTCGAGGCATCGGCAATGGCCTCAGATGAATAAGGCAGACTGACACCGCCGCCACAGCCACCGAGGGTAACCTTTGTGTGTTTTTGCGCATAGACATATTCACCGGTCGTCAGTTTGGCCATCGCAAAAATACTGTCGGATTTATTGAGTCGAATTCGGGTTCGATATTTTGAGGTAGGGCGACTAAAGGTCATCTTTTGTATCGGGCGAAAGCCCATATGGCAAACGAATAACTGTAACTCCTGCACATACGTATCTGTATTTTCAAAGCCAAACATATTTACAGAGACGCTAACCACTGCTCCGTTCTCGGCAATATCAGGAGCGATGACTTCTATGCCATATCGTTTGTTGCTGTTTAATGATGAATTAAAGAAAGCTTTATTGGTAACGGCATATAGAGAGGTTGTGGTAAGAGAAAGCAGCGCGATACTAAATAAGCAACTGAGTAATCCATGTAAATATTTAGTGTTCATGTCATGTCTCCGTATTGTGTTTATAACAAACACATCGCAAAAGCCATGCCACGCTAATATTTATAATAAAGTCAGTAAGTTAATATAAAATTTTGATTAGTCGGTGTTAAATTCAATCTGCGTCTTGCAGACTGATCGTGCGAATTGCACGCAGATTAAAAGAAGAAAAGGTAAATCAGATAAACAACGCTGACTACAAATAAGCCAGCCCCCCAACTTGCTAACCAGTATTGTTTTGCCTTAAGACCAACGATGGTAAAGCCAATGCCCAAAAATAAACCGAAGATGGCGGCAGCTATAAAAAGATTATCCGTTGCCGCGAGCTCACTTGTTGCGGGTGTTTCACCAATTCGATAACGGGCCATTTCAATCCTGTATTGTGATAGACGACCCGTAAACCGTAACATGAATTTAGCCATCTTGGCTATTGCAGCTGCCGAGATAGCAATTGACGATATAGAGGTGATGCAGATAAATGTAGTTAGAAAAGACGAATAATCAGCGATATTTTACCATACTTATGGCAACATAATATTGGCTGACGCTTTTTTATTATAACGATATATCTTTAAGAGGGAACTATGAGTAATCCAATCATCGCTGATAATAAACCGGTTAAAGTGAGTCTGAGCAAAGGACAGGAGTATCATTTTTGCACCTGCGG
>CAMYMO010000189.1 GCA_947259425.1 uncultured Ectothiorhodospiraceae bacterium
GTCGACTTTTTACCAAAAGTTAAGGTGGAAGCCGTTGTCGATGACAGTCTATCGGACCAGGTCATCGAAGCAATAAGCAAGGCAGCAAACACCGGCAAGATCGGTGACGGCAAAATATTTATATCAGCTGTTGAACAGGCAGTGCGTATTCGTACCGGTGAATCCGGCACTGAAGCACTGTAATGGGAGGACATAATGGAAAATAATATCTTTCAATTACAATTCGCCATTGACACCTTTTATTTCTTGGTGTGTGGCGCGTTGGTTATGTGGATGGCCGCTGGATTCTCCATGCTTGAAGCAGGTCTGGTTCGTTCTAAGAACACTACCGAAATCTTAACCAAGAACGTTACACTTTTTGCTATCTCATGTACGGCGTACATGGTGATTGGTTATCACTTCATGTATGGCGGTGGTGTATTTTTAGAAGGTATAGTCGGTGGAGATTCATTAGTCGCTGACAAACTTAAAGTATCTGCAGAAAATGGTTTTGGTTCTGACTCTGCTTCTTATGCCGATGCGTCTGACTTTTTCTTCCAGGTTGTTTTTGTTGCCACGGCGATGTCGATTGTGTCGGGTGCCGTAGCTGAACGTATGAAACTGTGGGCCTTTATGGCGTTTGCGGTTGTGATGACGGCGTTTATCTATCCAATGGAAGGTGCATGGACCTGGGGAAGTGGTGTTGCAGGTAGTATGGGTGAAACCGGTGTGTTTGGTATGTTCGCCTTAGGTGACAGCATCGAAATTACAGATGATGCAGGTAAAGTGATTGAAACCATCGGTGGCTTTGGTTTTTCTGATTTTGCTGGTTCTGGAATCGTGCATATGGCTGGTGCAGCTGCTGCGCTTGCGGGTGTTCTTCTGTTAGGTGCACGTAAAGGAAAATACACCTCTGATGGCAGAGTGAATGCAATACCGGGTGCTAATTTGCCCTTAGCTACTTTAGGTACCTTCATTTTATGGATGGGCTGGTTTGGTTTTAACGGTGGTTCTGTATTAAAACTCAGTAACATCGAAACCGCTAACTCAGTTGCGATGGTCTTCTTGAACACGAATGCCGCTGCTGCGGGTGGTGTGATTGCGGCGATTATTGTTGCTCGTATCGTGTTCGGAAAAGCTGACCTGACCATGGCATTAAACGGTGCCTTGGCGGGTCTGGTTGCGATTACCGCTGAACCTTCAACTCCGACTGCATTAGGCGCGACATTAATCGGTGCCGTTGGTGGTGTGATTGTTGTGTTCTCTATTGTTGGACTTGATAAGCTCAAGATCGACGATCCTGTTGGTGCGATATCTGTGCACGGTACGGTCGGTATGTGGGGCTTATTAGCGGTGCCATTAACCAATGGGGGTGCGACGTTTGGTGGCCAGCTAGTCGGATTAATTACCATATTTGTCTGGGTCTTCGCGGTAAGCTTCGCAGTATGGTTTGTGATTAAGATGGTCATGGGTATTCGTGTTAGCGAAGAAGAAGAGTACGAAGGTTTGGATATCGCCGAGTGTGGTATGGAAGCCTATCCAGAATTTACCGGTTCCAAAGGTTCTGGTATCTAACAGAAATCCTCTTCTAAAAATAATTAGGTGGTATAACTTAGGGGTGTCTTATCAGACACCCCTTTTTTTTAAAGCTGATTATGTGTGCCATCACACATCGGTTTATCGCTGGAGCGTTTGCAGCCACACAAATAAAAGGTCCCTTTCTCAGTCACGGTTAATTTTTCAGGAGTGAATTCAGTTCCCTTGTGTGAGCCATCACAAAAGGGTTGGTTGTTTGATTGGCCACAGGAACACCAGAAATAGTCGCCTGGCTCAAGATCAACAGAATAAGGCCCCTTTTTGGGGCAAGCGGGTTCAGACATTTTTTTTCTCCTATATGCAATATAAGTTCAATTAGTTCAATCGTTGTTTCAGTAGCGGTATAAAGGGTTCCAACCGTTGATAGTCTTTATCGCTGACAGGGATCATATCTTTAAACGGCGTACTGTTGAAAAAAGACTTACCGGCACCAGCTGCGGTAAAATTCAGTAATGCCGATCTTATTTTTTCGATTTGATCGTCTGCTATTTTATCATTTGCAAGGAACATCATATGCGGTATGAATTCTGTCTTTCCAATAATCCTAAGTGGCGGCTTTAATTTCTTATTGGCAATTTTGAATGCACTAATACCCACAACAGCGTAATCAGCATGTTCTAATGATACTAATACCATCGCATTATTATGTGACTTGGCTCGCTTAATGGTTAGGTTATTAATAATATCAAAATCTTGCTCAGCCAGATGGACCTCACCTAACATAGCAATGACTGCCAGCGAATCTGGAGTTGCAAGTGTTTTTCCTTTGAGTTCGCCAAGCGTTTTAAAATTGGAATTAGTGGAAACCGTGTAGACTGCATTTAATTCAGCGGCAAATCGAGATAGAACGTGATGGTTATCTGTTTGCTTATGATAAAGTGCAAGGTGGGGTGCGGTAATGTATAAATCATAGCTACCCGATGATACACGCTGAATATAGGTTTTGAAATCGGGTGCCGTTTTAGCATCTATTTTTACTTGTAAATGATTTTCGAGGTAGCTGATAAGCGGTTTATATTTTTTAAATAATAGCGTGGTACTTAAGTGGGGGAGTAAACCGAGCTTGAGTGAGGCTTGCTCTTCAGCTTTGCTATGCTCAATTGCAGTGATGTTTAATAAAGCAACTATGAACAATATTAGGAATTTCATCTTGGTTAACCTCGGTGTGCCATCATTAATAATTATAGGACGAAAAAATATTGATAAAGGGGTGGTATGCTGTAAGTCGACATTAAAAAAATAAGGTTTAGGCTAGGAGCAGGTCTGATGGCCAGAAGAAATCACCTCGTCCACTTAAAGACTGAATTTATGCTAAGTTAATGATATTCATAAAAATTAATAACCTGAATAGGATTTACTCATTTACAAATCAACGCTTTCTGGTTAATGGTACACTACTGAACAAACATCTTTGTAAAAATGCCTGTTAAACGACTGTGTCAAAATTAACCATTCATGATTTAAACATTAAGCATGTCGGGCCTGTTAATCTTGAGTTGAGTCCGGCCGAGATAGTATGCATTTCGGGGGCTTCGGGTGCCGGTAAATCGCTAATGTTACGGGCGATTGCTGACATCATTCCGGCGACGGGTACGATTAGTCTGGATGATCAAAAATCAACAAAGGTATTAGCCCCTGTCTGGCGTCGCCAGGTTGCGCTGTTACCTGCTGAAAGTCAATGGTGGCACGACAAGGTGGGTGACCATTTTATTAAGCCTGATCTGGACTTATTTCACAAACTTGGCTTTGAAAAAGATTGCCTGAACTGGCAGGTCTCACGATGTTCGACCGGAGAAAAACAACGTCTTGCCTTACTCCGTGTCTTGTCGAATCAACCCAAATGCCTGTTGCTCGATGAGCCGACTGGAAGTTTGGATCCGGCGAATACGTTAAAGGTTGAAAGCTTACTGCAGACATTGGCTAAGCAACAACAGGTTCCAATCTTATGGGTTAGCCATTCTTATGAACAAATTAAACGTGTGGCCGATCGGCATTATGTGATGGAAGATGGTAAGTTGGCGACCTATGGATAGTGTGATTCCGTTAAGCAGGATTGATCTTGGCCTTGCCGCAGGCTTGGTTGTATTGCTCGCCGTGTTGACCTGGTGGCTGCGCCTGGGAATTAGCCAGCGCCTTTTTATAGCCGGGATCCGCACCGTTGTGCAATTACTATTGTTAGGCCTGGTGCTAAAGTATTTATTTGATTCAAGACATCCTGCATTAATAATGCTGATCGCTTTCGTGATGGTGGCGATCGCCGGACGTGAGGTCATGGCTCGGCAATATCGACCCTTTAAAGGTGGATGGGGCTATGGACTTGGTACCTTATCGATGTTCATCTCTTCGTTTGCGATTACGATTTTTAGTTTAGGATTTATTGTATCGCCGGAACCGTGGTACCTGCCGCAGTATTCGATTCCATTACTTGGGATGATGTTGGGCAATACGATGACCGGAGTGGCGTTAACGATGGACAACCTTACCACCAGCGCCTGGCAGCAGCGGGCGGTGATCGAACAGCGGCTTATGCTGGGTGAGGAATGGCGGCTGGCTATTCGTGATATTAGCCGGCAAAGTTTACGCACCGGTATGATTCCAATTCTGAATGCGATGGCGGCGGCCGGAGTCATTAGTATCCCAGGTATGATGACGGGCCAGATATTGGCGGGTAGTAGCCCGTTTGAAGCGGCAAAATATCAAATATTGATTATGTTCATGATTACAGCCGGAACCGGTTTTGCGGCGGTATTAAGTAGCTGGTTTGGTGCAAAACGATTGTTTGATGATCGTCAACGGCTTAGACTAGAGCGATTATCGGATCCAAAAGGTTAAACAGAATGAGATTAGACACATTACTGTCGCTCATGGTCTTTGCGGTCATAAGCGCTGTCAGTCACGCAGAAGTCTATCAATGGACGGACGAACACGGTACGACGCATTTTAGCGATAAACCGATCAGCAGTGATGCGAAAAAACTGAATATTGATTTACCCGCAAAACATGAAACCAAACCCCTGCCAGTTGTAGAAAAAACGAAACCTGAACCGGTACCAGATCCACAAGTAAAGAATGAACAAACCGATTTAAAGAGTTCAAAAGATAAGCCGGTTAAGGAAACACAACAAGAAAATACCAAAAAAAGTCGTGAGGAATTAACCGAGGAATTAATTAAGGCTCGTGAAATACGTGAAGCTAAACGTAAACAACAAAAAGAAGCCGAGGAGCTCCAGCTGATTAAGTGTCAGGAAGAAAAGACAAAACTTGCCTTAATGAAAAATGAAGTGGCCGAATACGATAAGAAATTAAAAAATATGTCACGCAGTGAACGACCCAAAAGCAATGAATACATAAAAAAGACAGACCTCGAAACAAGAATGAAACGCCAGAAAGATATTACTTACGAGTTATGTAATTAATTTCTTACCTAATAAAATGAAAACGCTGAGCTATTTGGGGCTGGTCATTGCGCTAATATCGTTAATTATGATGATGTTAGGTCATTCTGGAACGCATGAATTGAGTTGGAAAACTACTCAAATTAGTACTTATGCCGCACGTGCTCCCTATGATTATTTTATAACGACGGCAATGTACCTGGCGTCTGTCCCACTTGTTATCGTCAGCATCCTTGTTTCGCGCTATCATATTATAGGTAATACTATTATCAGTCATACAGTTCCAGTGTTGTTGGGTGGTGCTGTACTGGGCCTGATTATGTTGGCTAGCTATGAAGAAACGGCCAGGACTATAAGTTCATTAAAGCAATCGGGCTACTGGGCGATTCGTATTCAGTCTTTTCATGACGCAGGCCTGGAAATATTTTTTTACAGCCTCGCTGTGGCAGTAACGATGATTGGCCTTATAAATACCTGTTTGTGTTCAAGATTTAGTTTAAGGTTGATTGGCGTTATTATTTTATGCTCAGGCCCACTCTCCTTTTTGTTAATGACAACAGCATGGCCAAAATTAATTGGTATAGAAGGCATTTCATTAGGAGTTAATCAACGAGGGTCGTTATTTGTATTATGGTTAGCGATAGTGTTTATACTGTTACAGGGCATATTGATGGAAAATATGAGTAAAAAAGCTATTTCTGTTTAGAAATAGACTACATTTTTTACATTCGGTATCACAGTTTTACAGGAAGTAATGATGAGTATCCACGAAAAAATTGATTACGTTGAGTTTCCGGCAAAGGATATAGAGCGGGTAAAATCATTTTTCACAAAGGTATTCAACTGGGAATTTACTGATTATGGTCCTGAATACTGTGCTTTTAAGAATGCCGGTCTAAGTGGCGGTTTTTTTAAAGCCGACCTGGTTACTGAAACCAAACTGGGTAGTGCACTCATTGTTTTTTATAGTAAGGAACTTGAGGCGACCGAGGAGAAAATTATAAATTCAGGTGGCCGCATAGAAAAAGCTATTTTTTCGTTTCCTGGTGGCCGGCGTTTCCATTTTTGCGATCCAAATGGTAATGAATATGCCGTCTGGTCAGATATTGATAGCGCGTAATTGGTCTCTGTTCATGAATAGAGAAATATAGGCCCATCTTGGAAATCAAGCGAGACTGCGTTTAATGATTAGCTATTGTAGCTAGTTAGATACTGGTTAACCCTGTATAAGGTCGAGTTCGTTTATTTAAGGATGAAAAAATCCAAACCCATTGATATGAATAAGATCGTTGTTTTTAGCGGTGCGGGTGTGAGCGCAGAAAGTGGCTTACAAACCTTTCGCGACTCAGACGGTCTCTGGAATAATCACTCTATCAACGATGTCGCTACCCCGGCAGGGTGGCAGCGAAATCCACAGTTGGTGTTGGATTTCTATAATGCTCGTCGTAAACAAACCCTTGAAGCTGAGCCAAATCCAGCGCACTTAGCGATTGCGGAGCTTGAGAAAAAATTTGAGGTGGTTGTCGTTACGCAGAATGTTGATAACTTGCATGAAAAGGCAGGCTCTAGCAGTGTAATACATGTGCATGGAGAGCTGATTAAGGCGAGGAGTAGCGTCGATAAAGATTTAATCTATACAATAAATGACAAAGATATCAAACCAGGTGACCTTTGTGATAAAGGCAGTCAGTTACGTCCCCATATCGTCTGGTTTGGAGAGACGCCTCAGAACTTAGATATCGCTTCAGAGCATATGAAAACAGCAGGAAGGGTTTTAGTGGTCGGAACATCTTTAGCGGTTTACCCTGCGGCAGGATTACTTAAAAAGGCCAGACACCACGCAGAAAAAATTTTGGTGAGTTTAGACGTTGAAAAGAAACCATATGGCTATACCTGGTTGAGGGGAAAGGCTGTTAAAATGATTCCTCATATCGTAGATTGTTGGCTGGAGGACCGCAAAGTAAGGTAATGTTTCACTTTATTTTTCAGCGCTTTTTTAGTACGTGAGCAGGAGGAGTATATGAAAGATATTATCATAGCGAGTAACCCTGGCGAAGATCAGTTATCCGCCCTGGGTGTGTATAACTGGCCAATTTGGAGCAAAGAGGTGTCGACCTTCCCCTGGACTTACGATGAAGCCGAGACCTGTTTAATTCTTGAAGGTGATATCGTGGTGACCCCAGAGGGTGGTGAGCCGGTTAAAATTGGAGTGGGCGATCTGGTTACCTTTCCGGCTGGTTTGTCGTGTACCTGGGAAATTAAACAAGATGTGCGAAAACATTATAAGTTTGGTTAGTCGTTATTATTAGAATGACAACACGATCGGTTTAAATGATTAACGACGAAAGAGTGTAAACCAGCGCCACAAATTGAGTAGACTTGCCAGTGAGGCCGCGACATAGGTAAAGGCGGCTGCTTTTAGTATTCTGCGTGCGGCTGCCTGGTCATTTTTGGCGATGTAATTGCCTTTAAATAAAATCGGTAAGGCCTTGTTAAAGCTGGCGTCATATTCAACGGGTAAGGTAATCATATGCACGATAACCGAGATCCCCATAACACTTATTCCAGCAACAACGGTCAGTAAACCAATTATTGGATTACGTGAAATGATAGCCAGTATCGGTAGCAGATATAAAACCCAGCCTCCGATATGTTGTATGGTATGCGCTACCGTTTGCAGACGCACGCTGGCATTGAAGGTCGCTTCATTTCGATGATCCTGGATGGCGTGCCCCACCTCATGAGCGGCAACCGTTATCGCCGTTAATGAATTATCGTTGAAGTTGTTTGGGCTTAATCTGACGGTTTTTTCTTTGATATCGTAGTGGTCATTATCTTTTTCGGTTTGCTCGACTTTAACATGCTGCATGTTAAGTTCTTTTAGCAGGTGAATGGCGAGCTCGGAACCAGAGCCGGGAATATCATCGCGTTTATGGCTGTAACGACGAAATGTGCGTTTGGCCCATAATTGTGGTCCGTACAAAATAGCGATAACGACGACAATGATAAGAACAATATGCATACAAGATAAAGCGTATAGTGAGGCGCTAGGTTTTATTTTTTACAACAATGGAATGAATACCGCTTTCTTTTAAACGTCGGCGCGTTTCACTTAGCCGGGTAATATTGTCAATCGGGCCAATGCGAACCCGGTGCCAAGTACTGTTATTAATTTTAACCGACTGAATATTAGCGGTAAGCCCCTTTAAAGCTAATTTTGCCTTAAGCTGGTCGGCCTGGCTGAGTTCACGAAACGATCCTACCTGTAATATGTATTCACCTTTATCAGTTTCAACCGGATTTTTTCGACGGCGTTCGAGTTCTTGATCGGGTACAGGTACGTCGATCTCCGGAAGGATGTAATAAAAATCGAATTTGGTATGATTTTTTGATGGTTCAGTTTTAGTCGGTTTTGGCTTTTCTTGTTGCTTAGGTTGACTCGTCTCTCGTTGTTTAGCGTTTTCCTGTAGATCCGAAAAAGTGTTTTTGATAACGCTGGCGATAGTATCTTTTTGACCAGGTTTAGCGGCATTATTCAGGTATACTATGAAGGCCACAAACAGGCCAATGGCTAAACCACCTAACATCCATACCCAACCGGGTAATTGACCCGATTTCTTTTTGCGACTTGAAGTTTTAGCGTAATCTCTTGGCATGGCCGATAGATTACCTTAAATTCCAGACATAAACCACTCATATAATTACACTTTAAAGTTATTAGAAATATGTAAATTTCTTTCTTTTCAATGTGATAACGATTTAAACTTTCGACATATAAACAGATATTTATTACATGACATGCGTCTAATTATACTGCCAGGTCTGGATGGTTCTGGTGAGATTTATTCAGCCTTTATCAGGGAATTGACTGAGGATATTCAGATCACGATTATCAGCTATCCTAAGCAAAGTAATCTGGATTATGCGGATTTAATAGTATATGTAAGTAATAGATTACCTGAGGATGAAAAATTTATTATTTTAGCTGAATCATTTTCCGGTCCGATTGGTTATCAATTGGCAAAGCGAGCGTTGCCCAATCTCGTTGCGATCATATTTGTTGCATCGTTTATTAGAAATCCAAACCGAAAATTAATCTCGCTCAGCCGATTATTGCCTTTGTCATTAATACTACGTCTACCAATACCTGATTTTATTGTGAAGCGCTGGTTATTTGGAGCAAATGTTGCTGGCAGCATGATTTCAAAATTTAAAACGATAGTACGTTCTTTACCCTCTTGTGTGATTCGAGCCAGGTTGGGGTTAATCCAAAAATTAATCCTGGAAGATCGCAATATAACGTTACCGACCCTCTATATCCAGGCATTAAATGATCGTCTTGTCTTAACTGATAATTGTCAAGATTTTGAAAGTCGATGTACTCATTTTACCCAGATTAGTATCGACGGCCCGCATTTTCTTCTGCAAAGCAAGCCGCTAGAATGCGCAAATCATGTACGTGAACTAATTCAACAAGTATTTAATCCAAAGGAAACAACATGAAAGAGATTGCCAGGGTTTATAATAATCTGAAAGACGACTATGAATCACTGAAAAGCGATGTTGAAAACACTCCCACCCGACTTGCCTGCGCAGCAAGTGACATTTTTTCACTGGAACCTTTTTACCAGGAATTAAACCATATCCCGGACGAAAAATTCACCTTTTACGAAAGCGCAGAGGAACTGGCCGGAGAGGAAGAAATATATTATTGCTTTATTGCCGAGCAGCTTATTTGTTGCCGAATTTACTATGGTCAGCAGGTTTATTATGACAATTTCTTTATCTATGAAAAGAATGAAAAATGGCGTTATCAGGTTTATGTGAACGAAGGAGAAGTTAAACCGATTAAGGTGGAGCGATTTCGGTTTGCGGATAATAAAGATCCTATATCGTATGAAACGTATAGTGAGTATGGGTATACACGGAACGAATATCGTTTTGAGGATAATGTCACTAAGATTGATTGTTTTTATTATGCTCTCAATGAGCAATTAATCAGTAAACGGTACTTGTCTGCGAGTTACAATGATGAATATTCGGCCGTTAATACCATAATTGATGTTACCGACAACATTAACGACGTTTTATATGATTCCAGTGTTTCCCAGGTGGATTTAACTGGGTTAATTGACGCAGTAAAAGAGATAATTGTTAAAGGCATTATCGATTCGTTAAGCAAACAGACCGTGATCAAGGAAGAGCTCTTATGCATATTGCTTGAATATACATTACAAAGCCCCTTTCCATCCACGGTTGCATTGGGTAAACAATCCGAAATGGAATCGAATATGGAGGAGTATGGAAGCCCACTGGCTTTTTATAACGCACCTGATATGGCTTATTTTTCGGAGGAGAGTAATCCGGAAATTAAATATTCGGAAACATCGAGCGCAGTTTTTGAAGAAATTAACAGTCGCTTAAAAAATGAGTTGGATTTTGAGGAGCTAAAAAAGACGGTTTTTGGTATATACCTGGATATTTGTAAAACACTAAAACGTAAACGATCTTTAAAAGACTTAATACCAGTGGGCAAAGATTTTCATGTTTGCGCGAGAGATTTTGAGGAGTGCAATGAATGGGAATATTTACAGGAAGTTCTGCCTAAAAAATTAGTAAGCCGTTATAAAAATCAAATTGATGCCTATGAGGAAGAATCCGGGTTATCCGAGGAAGAAATAGAATTTAAATTATCGTTGGCTAACAGTGTTAAACAAAAGCAGGAAATGTACCCGGAACTGGTAAATGTTCTGCAGCACCCAGAGTTAACGGATATCTATGCAGAGAAGATGATCTATTATTTCCAGCCGTTTTCTTATGAAATACAATTTCACAAAATTAACCCGGTAACCAATTTGGCTGAAAGCAAAGAGGTAAGAAAACAGCCCATCGGTGATAATTATTATCATTATCGGTTAGATCAGGATCATGTTTGTTACATTGGACGCTATCGCGATGGTAAGCTGATAACACAGCGATTCTATATGTTCGATGATGATCTTCAGCGGGAGTATTATTTTGAAGACGATGATGGGGAAATGACGGCCTATGGCTATACGGAGATAACCATGAAAAATGATCAGCCAGTCTGTTACTCTGAAAAGTCAGCCTATGAATACGTCAAGACGGAGTATAAATATGATGAACAGGGGAATCTTTTTCATTCTGATGAGTATGATGTTATTTATGTCGCTGACGATAAACTGGAAAACCAGTATACTCGCAACTATCGATTCGAAAATAATACCCTGGCGCGTATTACCCGCAACCCAGCCGAAGAATTTAGTGTCGTATCGGCCCCGATTGTCGAATATTGTTCTGATCATTCGTATCTTGATGAAACGATCGAGGATCTCGTTGCAGTTCATATCAAGTCGGTTTTAGCAAATTTAAGCAGGGAGATGCTGACTGAAACCATTGCCATCGTGCTCGAATACAAATCCTATATGATATTCCCCTTTTATTATTTTTATCTGGTCGATAAAGATAGTGATGACGCAATTTATCTGAAACGAATTGAGTTTGCATCCATATCCTATGAGCTTGAGAAGTACGGCAGTACTTTTCATCTATATACTATGTATGGTGATACTCCCAACGACACCGAATATCTCTCAAAAGATGAAGCGGTCGCTTATACAGACAAGGCCTTTTCTTCAATGGCGCAGAGCCTTAGTAAGGCGATCGAATCTGAATTTAATGTTAAGCTGCCGGTGTTAAGCAAGATGTCTGATCAACCGAACGATATATTAAATGATGCCATTGATGAAATCATCTCAGCTAGTTAGGATTATGTTGGGACAAGAACAATAATGTTATAAAACGGATTATTTCGTTATTACATTTTTTCGGGTGCCGAGACGCCCAGTAATTTCAGCCCATTTGCAATGACATGGCGTGTCGCGGTAATCAAACACAGTCGCGCATCGCGAATGTCTTTATCATCTACGATAAACTGGTGAGCGTTATAGTAGGTATGGAATTCGTTTGCCAGGTCGCGCAGGTAATGAACCAGCTGGTGCGGTTCATGTTGTTGCCCGGCCTTGTTTATTACTTCGGGGTAACGTGTTAGTCGTGTGATTAAATCATTCTCATGTGATTCAGTGAGTTGATCGAGGTGAGCCAACCCATGCGTTTGATCAAACTTAAAACCTTTATCCGCTAACTGAGCAAACACACTACATACACGGGCATGCGCGTATTGAATATAGTACATTGGATTTTCATTTGACTGCGACATCGCCAGGTCCAGATCAAAATCCAGGTGTTGTTCGCATTTACGCATCACATAAAAAAAGCGGGCTGCGTCTGAGCCAACTTCCTTACGTAGATGTCTCAGCGTGACGAATTGGCCGGAGCGCGTCGACATCTGCATTTTCTGTCCACCGCGGTATAACACCGCAAATTGTACTAATAGAACATCCAGTTTATTCGGGTCGTCACCTAAGGCCTGTAATGCCGCTTTTACTCTGGGCACATAACCATGGTGATCGGCCCCCCAGACATCGATCACGCGATCATAACCACGCTCTAATTTATTCATGTGATAGGCAATGTCAGAAGCGAAATAAGTGGTTTGGCCATTGTCACGCACTAATACACGATCTTTCTCATCGCCAAAGTCAGAAGACTTAAACCAGATGGCGCCTTCCTTCTCATAACAATGCCCGCTTTTTTGCAGACGTTCGAGGGCGAGGGTAACATCACCGCTGTTGGTTAATGAGCGCTCAGAAAACCATTCGTCATAAACCACACCAAAGTGTTCGAGGTCATCGCGTATATCATCAAGAATGTAATTCAGGCCAATGTCAAAAACCAGATTATATTGATCCGGATGCAGCAAGGCCTTCATCCTATCGATTATGGCATCGATATAGATCTCTTTATCGCCTTCGGGTTCGTCCTGGGGTAGATCTTTACTTATCTCAGCCCAGGCATGATACATCTTGTCACCGTTTTCACGATGCAGTGCCGCGGCCACATCTAATACATAATCACCTTTATAACCATTGACCGGGAACGGAAAGTCTTCACTGCATAATTCTAAATAGCGTAACCAGACACTGGCGGCGAGGATGTTCATCTGGCGGCCGGCATCGTTAACATAGTATTCGCAATGCACATCATAACCGATGGCTTTTAAAAGATTGGCAACAGCGGCGCCATAGGCAGCTCCCCGGCCGTGGCCGACATGTAATGGTCCGGTTGGATTCGCAGAGACAAATTCAACCTGGATCTTTTTACCTTTACCGATTTCAGCCAGGCCAAATTTATCCTGTTCGGCCAGGATTTTTTCGATTATGGAGGATTGGGCGTCGGCCTTAATATAAAAGTTAATAAAACCAGGTCCGGCAATCTCAACTTTGTCGATTACCTCACTGGCAGGCAGGTTGGCGACGATCAGCTCAGCCAGATCGCGTGGTTTTTGTTTCGCGGCCTTGGCGATGGTCATGGCCAGATTCGTGGCAAAGTCACCATGTTGTTTATCACGTGCATGATCAACCATGATTTTGGCCTGAAGATCCGCAGGTAAAGAGCCATTATCCTGGCAGCGGGTCAGGGCATTTTGTAAGGCTTCGGCGATAACGTCTTTCATAGCGGACTAGTGTATCGTAAAGGCTGGCTGGGCAAAATTAAAATGCTTGAATCAAAAGAGATAGATTATTCGTATTGGGTCTAAGTAGTAAAAATCGGCAGGATAAGTTTAGGCGAGATAAAATTGGGTGGGATAAAAATGGGCAGGATAAACCAATCGCATTTTTAGCCCCGGTTAATCCCCGGCCACGCTTAGGCTAAGCTCTGGATATAAATTCACGTGTCTCACTATTGACCTTAATAATTTCCCCCGGCGTTAGGTATTCCGGCACCTGCACGACCAG
>CAMYMO010000190.1 GCA_947259425.1 uncultured Ectothiorhodospiraceae bacterium
TCCATCAAACGTAAGAGCGCCAGATACTTTCGGATTCAATACACCGTCAGGGCTGGCGGTAAACAGTTCTAAGCGATTATCAACCAACTGATCGGCCCGGTAAGCAATAAAGGCACTATCAGGTGCCCAGTTGAATTCAAAAACATCGCCATCCGTGACTAAGGGACCAGAGACACGAATATTACTACTACCATCCGGCGCACTGGTGAATAACTCGAAAACATTGTCGGTGATTTGATCCGCCCGATATGCTATCCAGGAACTATCAGGCGACCATTGAAAGTTTCCAGCCACTCCCCCCCCAGCGACTAAGGGGCCAGATACAAGAACATTACCACTGCCATCCGGCGCACTGGTGAATAACTCGAAAACATTGTCGGTAAGTTGATCCGCCCGATAAGCTATCCAGGAACTATCAGGTGACCAAGAGAAACCGAAAACCACATCCCCATCAAAAGGCACCGCTGACACCATTGTGTTGCCTGTCCCATCCGGCATGACCGAAAATAAGTCAATGACATTATTCGTAATCAAATCGGCTAGATAGGCAATGCGTGTCCCATCGGGTGCCCAGCTGAAGTCATGTACGTCCCCATCGGTCACGATCGCAGCAGAAACTAACGTATTGCTACTACCGTCTGCCGCGCTGATAAATAATTCTGTAACATTATCTGTATTTTGATCTGCTCGATAAGCAAGATAAGCCCCATTAGGCGACCAGGCCATATTGAAGACGCCACCGTTTGCGACCAGCGGGCCCGAAACCCTCGTATTACCCGAACCATCACGGTTACTGACAAATAGTTCAATAACGCCATCAGTATTTTGATCTGCTAGATAAGCAATTTGTAATCCATCAGGCGACCATACAGGACTAAATACATCACCATTCGTTACTAATGGGGCCGAGACACGAATTTTATTACTACCATCTGCAGCACCAAAAAATAATTCAACAGGATTATTACTTCCAACGCGCGCCTCATAGGCGACCCCTGAACTATCCGGTGCCCAGCTAATTTGACCTATTCCACTTCCAGGCCCAAATGGTACCGACACCTTAACCACACCACTACCATCGGTGCGGGCAACATAGACCTCAAAAATATTGTTAATTTCCTGATCCGCAACATAGGCAACATAACGTCGATCAGGTGAGATAACAAAATTACTCACACTTCCACCCGGCACCAGCGGGTCATTCAAACGAAATACATCTGAACCGTCTAAATAAGCCAAATATAAATCACGTCGATTATCCAGATCCTTGTCGGCTATAAAGACAACAAATTGCTCAGTTACCACGGGGGCTGGTGGCGCATGATGTCGACCAAACGACTTGGTAACAACGGTATACAATTCGCTGGTGGCACTGCCATTGGAATGAGATACATCCACGATAAAACTAAACTCGGTATCTTCTTCTACCGGCGGCATCACGAAATGAGCATAGCGTTCATTGTTATCATTTAACTCTACATCCGGACCAGACATCTGAGTCCACAGATAATCATCTCCCGCTACATCTGTTTTGTCATCCTGTGCGGTCAGCGTAACGACTTCACCTGATTCAGCAGTAAACGACTTGGTACTTTCCGGCTCAGGGATCGTGGTTTGCTGGCCACTGCCACCACCACAGGATAACAGGCTTAACGAAAAAGCTCCGAGCAAAAGCCATCGGCCAAGGAATGTCGAACAATGAAAAAATAAGCGATATACGGGCAACATGACAACCTCCTATATTTCTTATGCAGATATTTTTCTCTGGCTTTTTCTTATAAGAGATTTGTGAATAAACTCACACCCCTCTATATTAAATCTAGTACCAAATTGAAACGCTTGCAAAGAATAGATGGGTGCTATTGATCTGGATCAGACTAGATTATTAATTTATAACGATTACTCAGAACAATATTAACTTACATAAAACATACAAAATATCTGTTCGAGCGTATATTTGAATTAAATCGATACGACACGGATGAGGTTAGTCCCGCCAGCGCTTGTACCCGAGCCATGCGTTACGATAACATCATCACCTTCATGGGCCAGGCCAAGTTCCTTTACCTTCTTCATTGAAAATTCGATCTTGGCCTCATGAGTCAAATCACCATCGTATAATAATGGAATTACACCCCAGTTCATGGCCAGGGTACGCACGACTTTCATCGATGACGTGATCGCAATAATCGGGCATTCGGGTCGGTACCTTGAAATCATCCGTGATGTGAAACCCGTCTCGGTCAAGGTAACGATCACGGGCACATTCAAATGAAGTGCCATGGTATTGGCTGCCTGACTAACCGCCTCAGTAACAATATTGGAGGCATGGGGAATGATCTTTTGTAGATAACCGTATTCACGCAAGGATTGTTCGGTATGCAAGGCCAACGCAGCCATCGTCTTGACCGACTGAACCGGGTATTTTCCGACCGCAGTTTCTCCGGATAACATGACCGCCGAAGTACCATCCAATATCGCATTGGCGACATCACTGGTTTCCGCACGTGTTGGACGCAAATTTCTTTCCATTGAATCCAGCATTTGAGTCGCGGTAATCACCGGTTTACCCTTGGTCACCGTACTACGAATAATTTTTTTCTGCACCATTGGCACCGTTTCAGCAGGAATTTCCACCCCCAGATCACCGCGAGCCACCATTGTGCCATTCGAGGCATCGATAATTTCCTCCAAATTATCAACGCCTTCTCTGTTTTCTATTTTGGCAATGATCGGAATATCTACGCCGTATTCATCTAACACAGCACGTATCTCGTTAACATCTTTAGCATTACGCACAAATGATGCGGCTACATATTCAACATCATTTTCAGCCGCAAACGACAACTCCTGACGCGTTGATTCATTTATCGCTTCGAGTGGTAATTGTGTTTGCGGAAGGTTAACCCCTTTTGCGTTATATAAGGTCCCACCGCGAATCACTTCGCAGATAATGTCGGAACCATTAATGGACTGTACAGCCAACTCAATGACACCATCATCCAAAAGGATGGGAACCCCGGCCGATACCTGGTGGCAAAGTGCTTGATACGATATGGCAACACCATGATGATCGCCCTGACGATCATCTGCGTACAATATGAATTGTGATTCCGGCTCCAGTACTACAGAACCCTCATGCAAATTTCCCGTGCGGATCTCGATGCCTTTAGTGTCAACCATAATCGCGATATTCGCACCG
>CAMYMO010000191.1 GCA_947259425.1 uncultured Ectothiorhodospiraceae bacterium
ATTTTAACCATTTTACTAATGCTACTACCTGCCTGGACCTGGGGAAGTCTGGCCATTTTTTATGCCGGCCCTGAATCCATACTTATTCGTATTACTATTTTATGCGTTTTTATTTTAGCGCTACCTGCCGCATTTTATTTTAGCAACAGCTTTTGGTTGGCGATGATTCCGATCAGCATTGTCTATGCACTCTTGCTGGTTTGGTGGAGCACCTTAAGTCCGCACAATGATAAAGACTGGGCTCCCGAAGTCGCCAATATCCCCTATGGCCAAATTGAAGGTGATATTCTGACCTTGCATAATGTTCGTAACTTTGAGTACCAGACCAGAGAGGACTTTAATGAACATTGGGAAACCCGACAATATGATCTGTCACAACTCGTCTCGATTGATTTGTTTTTATCGTATTGGGGATCCCCCCACATGGCCCATACCGTTTTAAGTTGGGGCTTTGCTAACGGTGATCATCTTTCGATATCGATCGAGACCCGCAAAGATAAGACCCAGCAGTTTTCGTCAATAAAAGGTTTTTTTAAACAATTTAATCTGGTTTACGTAGCGGCCGATGAACGTGACTTGATTCGTCAACGCACTAATGTCCGTAAAGAAGAGGTTTACATTTATCGTTTACTCGGACTGGATCAAGATCGTATACGGGCCTTATTAACCAGCTACGTAAATCACATGAATCAACTGGTTGAACATCCGCAGTTCTATCATGCCCTGAGTATGAATTGCACTTCGACGATCCAGTTACATAATGAGGCCAATCCTGATCGACTTCCGTTCGACTGGCGATTAGTCATCAATGGTTATGTTGATGAAATGCTGTATGATTATGGCGCGATTAGAAATGACATTCCATTTGCGCAACTCAAACAACAGAGTCGCATTGATCTGGAAATGCAAAAATTAGGCGCTGATGATTTTTCTAAACGGCTTAGAGAAATAGCAAAGATTGAAGGAGATTAGATTCTTTATTATATAAGATCCTTCGCTTCGCAAAACTTCACTTCGTTCCACATGCTTTGAACCGCTTCGCGTTTCATGCAGTGTTTCCTACGCTGCGCTCCGGTCAGGATGACAACCTCAGGTCAATTCAGAATGGCAGTTTTTGCACCTCTTCAGCAATCGCCCGGCTTAGTTCCTCCAGGGCTTTACTTTGTTGTGCAACGATATTTTCATAATCAATTGTATCCAGTTTCTGACCGTAGCTAAACTTACGCACTAGTTCTACTTTCTTATTTTTCGCCAGATTTAATATCGCCCAATGTGCGTTCAGGCTAACCGTCCCATCCGCCTGGGTCTCAAACTGGTGAACTTCGAGCATTACCTGATAACGAACCTTCATTTCGCGTTTCCACGGGTATTCCATCGCATAACTGGAGGTCACCAGCCGTGTCAGGTTTGTCCTGAGTACCCGGGAAAAGTTTTGTTCCAACGGCTCGGCCCAGCGATTAAATTCGTCCACCAGCACTTCATTGTTACTTGAATAGCGTACTATCGGAGAACGGTTAAGATATCGTGGAAATTTTATCGGTCCAACACCAATGATATGTAGATTTTCGGCATCGGGGACTGAAGTTGCTGGCGTTTCCTTAATAGGCGTCAAGAGATAAAACTGGGAAGGTGATGTCGTTGTACACGCAGCAATGGTTAAAATATTTAATAAAATCAAGACCATTGTTATTTTTTTACACAAGTTAAAAATATTCATCTTACTTTCCCCCGGCGGATTTACCGCGTAATAAAGACTCAGGTTGTTGTTCCAGGGTATCTGCCAGGGTGCGCACCGAACGAGCGGCATCCGCTACTTCGTTTAGGGTGTCCTGTAATGAATACATCAATTGTGAATCTTCACGTAGCAAACCACCTGTTGTCTTAATTGTTTCGTCAATAATTATTAGCGATTGATCCGCTTGCTTAAAGGTTTTTTCTGCTTGGACCAACGTTGATTTTAGATCGGCAGAAAGTACTTTTGTTTCACTGTTCAGTTGTTTTGCCAGTACGCCATAGTCTTTCGATGTCTGGTTGATTGAATTTATCGTTTCTAAAATAATCGGGTCTGAAAATATTTTGTCGATACTAGCCATGGTTGAGGCAATATTATTTAACACTTCATGGATCGGATAATTTTCCAGGGTTTTGGTAATCTCCTGTAGCGCTGTGCTTGTGGTCGGGATTTCTCTCATCTTTCCATCACCACGAAATTTAAACTCGGTTCCTGGGGAAAACTCCAACTCAATATATAACTGCCCCGTTAAAATACTGTTGAGTTTAAGCTGAGCATGCAAACCCTGTTTCGCAAATTTCTCCGTATCGACAAATACTTCACTGGCTCGTACCATTTTGTCTTTAAATTTAACCAGGTAACTGCTGCGATCAAGTTCGACAATCACGGGGACTTGTATGATGTCCCTATTTCGGTCAAAGATTAACTTGATGTCGGTTACCGTTCCCACCTTTACACCACGAAATTTAACCGGGGCACCGATGTTTAACCCGGTGACTGAACCCTCGAAATACATAATGGCCTCTACTTTATCTTTACTAAATAGATTGCCGCTCAGTAACAAGGTTAAGATGGTCATGATGGCAATCGCACCGACGATAAAGGCACCGATGACTGTGGGATTAGCTTTTTTACTCATGTTTCCCCCGGTTTAAAAATTCACGTACCTTTGCCTCCGGACAATCGGTACGTAATTGATTTGGATTCCCTGTCGCGATCATGGTTTTGGTTTCAGCATCCAGAAAAACAGAATTGTTGCCGATATCAAAAATACTCGCTAATTCGTGAGTGACGACGACCACCGTTGTTTTCAGACTGTCACGTAATTCCAAGATTAATTCATCTAACCTTCTCGCACTGATGGGATCAAGCCCGGCAGAGGGTTCATCAAAAAATAAAATCTCCGGATCCAGCGCCATTGCTCGTGCCAAACCAGCACGTTTTTGCATACCCCCACTGATCTCGGATGGATAAAAATCTTCATAACCGGCCAGACCGACCAGCGCCAGTTTATAAGAAACCACTTCATCGATCTGTTTTTTAGTTAGTTCCGTGTACTCTTCAATTGATAAGGCCACATTTTCGGCCAGGGTCTGTGAGCTCCAAAGTGCCCCGCTTTGAAATAAGACGCCAAACTGATGTTTCATTTTATTCTGTTCTTCTGCAGAGGATTTCCAGAAGTTAATA
>CAMYMO010000192.1 GCA_947259425.1 uncultured Ectothiorhodospiraceae bacterium
AAAATATCTGGCGACTGGTTGGATTAAGCATTTTATCGTTACTCATTGTAGTGCTGGGTTATGTCTTTATCAGTCATGCTTTTGATCTGTTTCTGTACCCAGACCCTGAGTTTCGCGCACAACTTTATCAGGCCGCTAATATCGACATATTACGTTTTGATGTATTGGTTGCGGTTGTTGCATTGACTGTCGTTTTAGGCTGGGTTATCACTTATTTTGGAGAACAAAGCGGTTATCATCGACGTAAGAAAAGTAAACGTCTATGGTTGAACTTTTATGCTTTGATATCACGTGAATTTTATGTCACTGACATTTATACACGTTTGACACGTCTGATCCTGTCTACATCCGGACGTTTAAATGTTTGGTTTAGGTGGTTATAACATGCCTGATCTATTAACCATTTTGCTTACCGGTATTTTCATACCGCTGTTTCCCATGAGTATGATATTCAATGCCATACTTGATAAGGTTAAATATAGCTGGTTGCGCGCATTTCTATTGTTGATCTGGCCTCTCATTGGTTTATTGATATTGCTTAATAGTAACCTGGTGATACCGGATTGGGTGGTAACATTAGCTCTGTCCACGTCGTTTTTGTATGCCTTGCGCATGTTAACTTTGCGAGAAGTAAATCAGTGGAGCGGTTTCCTGGCAACCTCATTATGGAGCTTGTTATGGCTATCTTTAAGTCAAGGTATTTCTGCAGATTTATTATATGGGTTTGCGGTTAGTATGAGTATACCGCTGGTATTACTAGTACTACTGAGTGCGGGATTGGAAAAGCGCTTTGGTGCTGCATATACCGGTTTATACGGTGGTTTAGCGCGAACCATTCCACGCTACGCGGGTGTATTTGTAACGGTTGTCGTAGCCGCGATTGCGACCCCATTGTTTCCAACTTTTTTTATCATGCTCGACATGATTGTCGAAACTATCTCAAACAAGCCTGTTGCCGCACTGGCGCTGTTAGTTATTTGGTTGTTATGGAGTTGGGCGGGTGCTCGATTAATCCAGGGATTAATTGTCGGACGGGCCAGTAAATTTAAAATAGCCGACATGAATATTAATGCGATTGGTTTTTATAGCATTGTGTTGATCGCACTGCTGGCGAGTGGCATTTACCTGAGTGGGGTGATTCTGTGAATAAATCCAAGGGGAGTTTATCCAAAGGACAACGACTCAGTATTCGCTCCATGATCTATGTGGCGAGTGAACAGATTCCCTACTTTTGGCCGATGCGTACCTTCATTCATCACAATCCTTTACATGGTATGGAGGATTTGCCTTTTGAACAAGCTGTGCAAGAAGGCAGGCGATTGTTACATGGTCGTGTGTTTTTACGTCGTCCAGTTTATCAAATGTACCTGCAACAGGGTAAAATCGACCGTGATGACTTAAAAAATCAAGTTGCTGACTATGTCGCTAAGCGTGATGTCATTCCCGGTATCGATTTACAACAATGGCTGATGACGCTATTAACGGAAACAGAACAAAAGGTCGTCAGCAAACATGAAATTGCCAGCGATGTGGATATTCAGTGCGCTGTGAACGGGCAGCCGCTGAGGAAAGATGATAATTTCACACCTGATAAATTAGTACCGCACTTACGCCATGAATTACTTGGTGATAGACCCGTCTATGACACCCTGGACGCTTTGTACGGTACAGAAATCGCTAATGAGCTCGATGAACTTGTTATCAAAAGTTGCCTGGATTTCTTTGATGAAGGTCAGTCGGTTTGGTCGATGCCAGGGCGCAAACAGGGTTTTTTCAAGGCATGGCGAGAAGTTGCTAACCGCAATATCCGGCTTTATTTACGCGGTATGGATATAAAAGACATTCTGGCGGTGGATGATTCACCGGAGGGTGTCATTGAACATGTAATGAAAACACTCGGTATTCCTGAAGAACGCTGGGTTCGTTACTTTACTCGTGAACTGGCACAACTGCATGGTTGGACTGGTTTTATTCGTTGGCGCTGGAATTCTAAAAATTATTACTGGAGTAAGACTCATCCCGCCGATCTGATTGAGCTTGTGGCCATTCGCTTGACCTTTGCACTTGCATTACTCAGTGAACGTCAAGGTGAGCATGGTTACAAAAATATTACGATAACTTCCCCCGATATTGAAGATGCAATCGAAAATAATACCATGGAAACGTATTTACGTTATGAGTTGTTCGGGAAAAGCATATTGCCGGCCATGGCAAAACGTGTTGAGCAAGCATTGGCGCGGGGTAAAGTCTCACAGATCGAGAAAGTCTTTTATGAGTATATTGGTTTTAAACGTGAATACGAAGCTAAAATACAAGCAGATCGTCTAAGCTCTATAGCCAGCCGGGTTAACCAACTTGAGACGTTACAATCATTATCAGCAGATGACTTTAATGGCTTGTTGGATAGTTTACTCATGTTCGAATTCTGTGAAGGCATGCTGTGGTTGCGCGCCATGGAAGCGAATGCGATAAATCAGTTATTGAAAGGAGTGAATGCGACTCTGCCCGAACCTCGCAAAAAACGTCCTTTTGTACAGGCGATGTTCTGTATTGATACCCGCTCAGAACGGATTCGTCGTCATCTTGAAAGTGTTGGTGATTATCAAACTTATGGTATTGCCGGCTTTTTTGGGGTGCCGATGAGTTTTATGGAATTGGGTAAGGGTAGCGAAATGCATCTTTGTCCAGTACTTCTCACACCGAAGAACCTGGTTTTGGAAATGACCGTTGCCGATGCGGTTGATGTTCATGCTGTAACTGCACTTGAAAAGGCGATGCATGAACTTAAAGAGTCAGTGTTTGGACCTTTTGTTACCGTCGAGGCCATTGGTTTATTGTTTGGCTTTGATATGATCGGTAAGACCATCATGCCTCAAACCTATAATCATTGGCGAAAACGCCTGCATAAAAAGAAACATTCTACTCATCTCCTTATCGATAAGCTAAGTCGCGAACAGGCCGACTCCATTTTAAGAACCGTACAACGTGCAGTGATTATTATGGCCGTTGAGCAGGACTTTGCTCTTGAACCGGAACGTATCAGTGATGATATGGTGCGTGAATTACGTGAAACCGCACTGGGTAGACATGCTGGCGCACCAACATTAGCCAGTGTAGCGGGCCTAAATAAGAAAAAAGAACAAGAGTTTATTTTACACTTACGTGATACGTATCGGATCGATGCGGCCTATA
>CAMYMO010000193.1 GCA_947259425.1 uncultured Ectothiorhodospiraceae bacterium
CAGGCGTGTTTCCTGCACGACTTCTTCACCGCTCTCGATGACTTCAATTTGACGGAGGACTTCCAGGTTAATGGCCTTTTCGACATTTTTAAACGAGTTAATATTCTTTAATTCTGCACGAGTACCGAATTCTTTTTGCCCCTTGGGACGCACCGACACATTGGCATCACAACGGAAGGAGCCTTCCTGCATATTGCCATCGCTGATCTCTAAATAGCGCACCAAAGAGTGGATCTTTTTCATATAAGCCACCGCCTCTTTTGCCGAACGCATATCGGGTTCAGAAACGATTTCCAGCAATGGGGTGCCAGCACGATTTAGATCAATTCCGGTCATTCCATCATAGGCATCATGCAAGGACTTACCCGCATCTTCCTCCAGGTGCGCACGGGTCACACCAATCGTTTTGGTCTTACCATTTTCTAACTCAATTTCAACTGAGCCGCTGCCGACGATAGGATGATCCATTTGGCTGATTTGATAACCTTTGGGTAGATCAGGATAAAAATAATTTTTACGCGCAAAAATAGAATGACGAGATACTTCTGCGCCAATTGCCAGACCAAATTTTATCGCCATGGTGATCGCTGCTTTGTTTACTACCGGTAATACACCAGGCAGTCCTAAGTCTACCGCGCAGGCCTGCGTATTCGGGACCGCACCATAGGCGGTTGATGCACCGGAAAATATTTTGCTTTTGGTGGCCAGTTGCGTATGAATTTCCAGGCCGATAACAGTTTCCCATTCCATATATTTACCTATATATTTCTGGATTCCCGCCTCCGCGGGAATGACAAGTAAGATGCTATCCCGTCGTTCCCGCGGAGGCGGGAATCCAGGTTAATTTTAATATCTGAAGTGCAAAATATCGTTCAGAATGACAAATACACTATTTATATACTTCCGGCATTTGAGTATGCCAGTCCGTGTTCATTTGATATTGATGCGCGACATTCAATAATCGCGACTCGCCAAAATAATTGCCGATGATTTGTAGTCCCACTGGCAAATTATTAGCAAAACCTGCTGGTACCGACATCCCCGGCAAACCAGCCAGGTTCGCAGCAATGGTATAAATATCAGATAAGTACATGGCTATCGGGTCGTCATTACGTTCACCTTTATTAAAGGCCACATTCGGCGACGTTGGCCCCATGATCACATCTACTTTTTCAAACGCTTGCTTAAAATCGTCACTAATTAAATGGCGAACCTTTTGTGCCTTCAGGTAGTAAGCATCGTAATAACCCGCTGATAAGGCATAGGCGCCGATCATGATGCGACGTTTTACCTCGGGCCCAAAGCCTTCACCCCGAGAGCGTTTATACAAGTCTTCTAAATCAACCGGGTTATCACATCGATAACCAAAACGCACACCATCGAAGCGTGATAAATTTGACGAACACTCTGCTGGGGCAACGACATAGTAAGCTGGAACCGACAAACCACTGTTTGGTAATTCAATATCAACTATTTCTGCACCCAGTGTTTTGTACTGTTCAACCGCCGCATTGATCACATCACCGACTTCGCTGTCGAGACCCTCGCCAAAATATTCTTTTGGTAATCCAATTTTCAAACCTTTCAGGTCAGAACCTAAGTCAGCCGTATAATCGGGAACGTCTTTTTCGACACTGGTCGAATCTTTGGGATCAAAACCCGCCATCGCATTTAATAACAAAGCCGCATCCTCGGCCGTTTGTGTTATCGGCCCGGCCTGGTCAAGACTGGAGGCAAAGGCGATCATGCCGTATCGCGATACACGGCCGTAAGTTGGTTTTAAACCCGTAATACCGCATAACGATGCAGGCTGTCTTATAGAACCCCCGGTATCCGTTCCCGTTGATGCGGGTGCAATTCGAGCCGCGACCGAAGCGGCCGACCCGCCTGAAGAGCCACCCGGTACACAGTTCGTATTCCATGGGTTGCTAACCGGTCCATAAAAACTGGTTTCGTTTGAGGAGCCCATCGCAAACTCATCCATATTAAGTTTGCCCAACATCACCGCACCGGCACCATTGAACTTTTCGACTACGGTCGCATTATAAGGTGAGATAAAATTATCCAGCATCTTTGAACCACAACTGGTTTTAATGCCTTGCGTGCAAAAAATATCTTTCTGCGCTATTGGAATCCCCGTTAAAGGACTGGCATTGCCTTTAGCAATCAACTCATCCGCTTGTTTGGCTTGTGATAAGGCTTGATCTTTTGTCACCGTGACAAAACTATTCAGCTCAGCATCGAATTTTTCAATGCGCTCCAAAAAATGTTGGGTTAACTCAACGCTGCTGACGTTTTTATTTTGTAACTCATCCGATAACTGTTTTAATGTTTTTGTATGTAAACTCATAATAATTAAATATCTATATTTAACTCATTTTATTAAAAAATTTTACTTAATATCATACTAAATCTATGGATTCCCTTCGCCAAGGGAATGACGGTCAAAGAGACCAAATTGTCATTCCCTCAGAAAAGAAAGTGACGTTCGGAGAAACCTAATTGTCATTCCCAGAGAAGAGAGTGACGTTCGGTGAACCCTAATTGTCATTCCCTTGGCGAAGGGAATCCATAATATATCCAGCTTCACATCTGCAAAGAAATAAGAGGTATGGTTCATTCAATAACTTTGGGTACTAAATATAAACCATCTTCTGTCTTAGGCGCGTGCTGCTGAAAATGTTCTCGCTGATCTTGCTCGGTCACCTCATCCGCTCGCAATCGTTGCACGGCATCTAACGGGTGAGCCATTGGCGTCACCTGATCCGTATTTACCGAATCCATTTGCTCGACCAGGTCCAGGATATTGGACAGGTTTTTGGCATAACCAGATATATCCGATTCCTCGATTTGGAGCCTCGCCAGATTGGCTATCTTTTTAATTGCTTCGTTGTCTAGTGACATTCCGACCTCATTTTTAAGATTTTTCCGTGATTCACTCATATGTGAACTACAGTACAAAAATTCAAGTAATTTCAACGTCCTACTTGCTCAATCTTCGCGGGTTGATTAAAGTAGAGCATCCTATTTATATAGTATTAAAAGCACCACTGGCCCAACACTAATCAAAAAGTAGATATCAATATGTTCGAAAGTTTCCGGGGTATGTTCTCCAACGATGTGTCCATTGATCTGGGCACCGCCAACACCCTCATCTACGTCCGCGGAAAGGGGATTG
>CAMYMO010000194.1 GCA_947259425.1 uncultured Ectothiorhodospiraceae bacterium
AAGCGAAGCCGAACCATTGATTCTTACTTGATCATTTTGGCAATCGTTATATGTCAGGCTTAACGATCCCAGACGAGTTTGATCATCATACTGTCCCGTAAAACTGACATTACCGCCTTGAGGGCAGGTCGCGTTGACATTGACATCAACAACGACTCTCTGGGTACCACCCGTAAAAGCGTTTTTACTATTATTAATGGATCGTGAAAGCGTACTGCTATGACTGACTAATGTACTGGCAACGATATTGGTGACGCTGTTATTGACGTTTTGCGTGTCTACGACATCACTGGCCGAGGCTGAGTTCGTACCGGTAAAGGTCTGGTTGGCAAAGGCATTGGCATTCTGATTATCTAATAGCGCCGGGTTTTCGTTGCCGTCATAGGTGACTGAACCGCCACCAAGTGTGGTTTCACCGTCACCTCCACCGCAGCCGCTGAACAAAAACATCGATACGACACTTAGTGCCAGCCCATGTTTTAACATCTTAGATTGCTCGAACATCATTATTCTCCCATTTTAATTAGAGTTAAGGTTTGTTAGTTATAGGTTGATTTTTTTCACCTGTGTTCTCACAGGTATGACTACGATTACATTCACTTGAATCTGTCGCCTGGTTTTTATCCTGCAGCAGACTCCGGAAATACCAGCTGGAATAATAGTTTGTGTATTCGTTGTTAGAATTATTCGATTTCATTCGTACCCCAAATATAAAATCCAGGCCATAAACAATTTAAGCCAACAATGAAATTTGCGAGTCATGGGTGTTTTACCTTTGTTGCGCGATGCTAGATAGAGCTTCAAATCGTCGATAAAGTAGAAATGATTATTTTTGCTAGCGGTTTTCATTGCTTCTCACACTGTTCAATTTTCATCTATGTTGGTATCTAACCCTGGATACCAGCTGCAGGACTTTTCGTTGAGGATAAGTATTGTTGAAAAGGTGAAATATTGGGTTTCACACTGGTAAGTATCTGTAACAAGCTATGAACAGGAGCCATTTGCGTTACATTTTGTTACACTTTTCTACTGAAAATGAGAAACAGTTCGATATCATTAACTTATGACGGATTCGAAAGCGAAAATTCTGGTGGTGGACGACGATCATCGGCTGCGAGACCTGCTGGATCGGTATCTGCAGGAACAGGGGTTCGAGGTCAAAGTGGTGCATGATGCTAAGACCATGGATCGGGTGCTGGCGCGTGAATTTTTCAATTTAATCGTGCTGGATCTGATGCTGCCGGGCGAAGATGGCCTGCAAATTTGCCGTCGGCTTCGTGGTCAATCGAATGAAATCCCGATTTTGATGCTCACTGCTAAAGGTGACGAGATTGATCGTATTGTTGGTCTCGAAGTCGGTGCCGATGATTATCTTCCCAAGCCGTTTAACCCTCGCGAGTTGGTGGCGCGTATTAGTGCCATTTTAAGACGACATCATTCCACCCCTAGCGGGGCACCAGCCGAAGAGCATGAAGAGATTTCGATCGGTGAGTATGTGTTGAACCTGGGGACGCGCTTATTATCCATAAAAGATGAAACGGTTACCTTGACGACGGGCCAGTTTGCATTATTGAAGACCCTGGTCACTCAACCTCACAAACCCTTATCACGCGATACGTTAATGGCCCAGCTGAATGAGCGTGATTATGAAAGTTTCGATCGTAGCATCGATGTGCAGATCTCTCGTTTGCGTAAGATTCTTGAAATCGATCCTAAAGCGCCTCGTTATATCCAGACAGTCTGGGGACATGGTTATGTGTTTGTCCCCGAAGGTGAAGTGTCTAAATGAAACTATTTCCAAATACCTTATTTGCCCGTGCCATCGTGGTACTAATTAGTATGATCATATTGAGCATTGTTGTCGGCTCAATGATTTATCTTTATTTTATTACTCGTCCATCGGCATCCTCGACCGCTGACCTGTTTTCTCAACATATTAATAGTGTGCATCATGCCCTGGTGACCATGGAACCGGATAAACGTGATACCTATATCAATGAACTTGTCGAAAAAGGTTTCCTGGCAGTCAATCGTGATGAGACAGCGCTTCCTGGTCGCGCAGCCGAAAAAATGTATGAACATATCTTCCTGGAATATTATCCTAAATTGTTATTGGATAAGAACGCCGAAATACGCTTTGATTATGATGACCTATTACATTCCGAGAACCCACGCATCGTCTGGGCTAAAGTGAATCTTGGCGACAAAAAGATCTGGTTGGGCACCCCGATGGGAGATTTCCAGGCTGATTTTCTTGCCAATTTTATCGCTGTATTAGCGGTTATTATATTACTGACCCTGCTAGGCGCCTTTTTAATTTCAAAAGTCGTCAAAAAACCCTTAAAACAATTAACCCATGCGGCAAGCTTATTGGGGCAGGGCAAACTGCCTGAACCAATCAGTGAAACGGGGACGGAAGAATTTAAAACCATGAGCAAGGCCTTTAATAAAATGTCGAAAGACATTAAAGCGTTGGATGATGATCGTAACCTGATGCTGGCGGGTATTTCGCATGATTTACGCACCCCATTAGCGCGAGTTCGTCTGGCCCTGGATATGGTTGATAATAAGATTGAAAAAAATCTTTATGACGGCATGGTACAGGATATCGAAGATATCGATAAGATCATTGGCCAGTTTCTAACCTTTGTGCGTGATGGTATTGATGAGGTGTTTTCATACGAAGATGTTAATGGCATTGTTGAACACGTCGCAACGGGCTTTCAACTGGAAGGTAAAAAAATCAAGCTCGCGTTAAACGGCATTGAAAACTCGATGGTCAAACCGGTTGCGATGCAACGTCTGTTTATGAATCTGATTAATAATGCGTGGCACTATGGTCGGCAGGATGTCGAAGTGGAAACCTCAATGCGCAACGAACACATTTGTATTGAAGTCAAAGATTGTGGCGATGGTATTCCTGAAAGTGAAATGGAGAGACTAAAGCAACCCTTCACACGCATGGATGTCTCACGTTCAAATACGAAGGGTGCCGGACTTGGTTTGACCATCGTCGATCGCATTGTGCAATGGCACAATGGCAAATTTGATATGCAGACCCGTGATGGTGGCGGCTTGATCGTCAGTGTTTATTTACCGGTTATATTAAACGAATGATCTTTAATGGACTGGGCGCCATTGTCTTTCTAATCACCCTCGTGGATACCC
>CAMYMO010000195.1 GCA_947259425.1 uncultured Ectothiorhodospiraceae bacterium
GATAATGTTAAATTAACTCAGGACAATGATGTACTGGATACCTGGTTTTCATCGGCATTATGGCCGTTTTCAACACTCGGCTGGCCCGAGCAAACCGAAAATTTAAAAACCTTTTATCCGACATCCGTATTAGTCACCGGATTTGACATTATTTTCTTCTGGGTTGCACGCATGATCATGATGGGGCTTAAATTTACCGGAGAAGTTCCGTTTCGTGAAGTTTATATTCATGGTCTGGTACGAGACTCACATGGGCATAAAATGTCTAAATCAAAAGGAAACGTACTTGATCCAATCGATCTGATCGATGGTATAGAACTTGATACCTTATTAGAAAAACGTACCAGTGGCATGATGCAACCACAATTGGCCGAGAAAATTGCTAAATTAACCCGCAAAGACTTTCCTGATGGCATTCCCTCATTTGGTACCGATGCATTGCGTTTCACATTTGCCGCACTCGCGTCAACCGGACGTGATGTCAATTTCGATCTCAAGCGAATCGAAGGCTATCGAAACTTTTGCAATAAATTATGGAATGCTGCGCGTTATGTATTAATGAACACCGAAAAACATGACCTTGGTTTCGGTAGTAAAGAGATCGAATACAGCATTGCTGATCAATGGATTCAATCACGTCTACAACATACCATCGAAACTGTTGAAAAAGCGATTGCCCAATACCGCTTTGATCAAATGGCGGGGGCCATTTATGAATTCGTTTGGCACGACTATTGTGATTGGTATCTGGAACTATCCAAACCAATATTAATGAACGATGAGTCGTCTGCTGCGGCGAAAAGAGGTACCCGCCAAACACTGATTACGGTATTGGAAAATTTATTACGCATTGCCCACCCGGTGATTCCGTTTATCACTGAAGAAATCTGGCAGCGAGTCGCCCCACTGTGTGGGAATAAAAATAAAACGATCATGCGCGAACCTTATCCGGAAATTAACGCTCAGCTAATCAATCAAGAAGCCGAACATGATATGCAGTGGGTCCAGGACTTTGTGTTAGGAGTACGAAAGATTCGTAGCGGTTATGACATCAAACCCGGTAAGCCATTGAGTATTTTATTACAAAATGGCAGCGAAAAAGATCAACAAAGACTGACTAATAATGAAATGTATTTACGCAGTTTAGCCAAACTCGAGTCTATTACCTGGTTAAATACCGATGATACCGCCCCGGAATCAGCCAGCTCTTTAGTCGGTAGTATGAGCATTCTTATACCTATGCAGGGCTTAATCGACAAAGATGCGGAGATATCACGTAAACAAAAAGAGCTGGAAAAAACTCAAAAAGAACATGAGCAAATCGAAAAAAAATTAAACAATGCTAATTTTGTCGATAAAGCTCCTGCCAATGTAGTAGAAAAGGAACGCACTAAATTAGCTGAGAAAAAAATGGCTATAGAAAAAATTCAGGAACAATTGGAAAAATTAAATAAACTTTAATGGACTATGTTTGGATTTATTAAAAGGGGTGGAAATAAAAGCGCATGGATAATTGCCTTTATCAATGTCGTTATTTTCACCCTTATGTCACTCGTTATCCCGCAATTCATTGAAATTTTTAGACAATCGAATGCTGAGCTGCCAGGCTTAACGCTTATCATGATTGAATTTCATAGTTACACCAGTATCATAGGCGGCCTGGGTTTGCTTGGCGCATTGCTCGTTCAATTCAACCATCACAAGCTCGGTTGGTTTTTTATCGGGATTTCCAGCAGTATCCTGTTTGTCGCCATCGTACTGACCATTATCGGTATGTATGCACCGATTTTCTCGATGGGGCAGGTCGTTAATGAATCAAAATATTGAACAATTTACGATGGTACCAGGCCGTCATGCGATTATAATTCGCTGGTTATTACTGCTTGTTATGATTTTTTTTGTAATTGGTTTAATTACACCGATGATGACCATGACCAAATTTTATTTTATTGGTAACTCATTTTCAGTTATTTCCGGCATACAAGAACTCTACCTAAATGGCCAATATCCACTATTAATAATTATTAGCGCCTTTAGTATTGTACTCCCGCTACTGAAGATTTATGTATTATTTCGTTTGGTAGGCAAACATGCATCCGAACCAAAAACATTACAACGTTACATGCATTTAATGCATGAATACGGGCGCTGGGCCATGTTAGATGTGATGGTCGTTGCGGTTTTGATTGTGACCGTGAAATTGGGTGCAGTCGCCAGTATCGAGGTTCATTACGGGCTCTATGTGTTTGGCGCAGCAGTTCTTTTGTTGATGCTCATCACTAAATGGGTAGTACAATTGACATCTGTTAAAACATAGCCAACGGTTATTAAGCACCAACATTCGAAACAACAATCGATACTACAGTAATAACCAGCCCGATAAAGACGCCAACACCGACTAATCCAATCAGAATATATTGCCAGGGTTTGCCATAAGTAAAATCCCGTTCATAATTTTTCCGACTTTGTACGCCCAAAAATGCAGCTAACACACTCTTGGTCACGTCCCACAAACTAGGTATTTTTTTCTCTTCGGTGTCAGAGTCAGACATCGTACTTACTCGTGATATATTTCCCACTATACTACGGGTTTTGATCAGGTTGATCCATTTGTTTAATCAAACGTATCGCCATTACAGCAAGTAGTAAAACACCTAAAATCAGTACGGCCCAGAGTATATATTGTTTCCAATCCGTTTCAGGACGGGGTGGCTGTAGACGTGAACGATCACCGAAATCGATTGCTGCGCCCAATTTAGCTGATTTTATTAAACTTGCTTGGTGTGCAGTAGAACGCTCACTCAGTAATTGAGCTAACGGTGCTGTTACCGGACCGACTTGTGCACTGCCATAGGTTAACGTAAAGGGGGATTCCCCGGTTGCAACAAATAACAGTTGTTCCGCTATCCAGCCTAAGCGTAATTGTGGTTTACCGCCAAAATCACCTCCGCTGTTAATAATTTGAACCCGCCAGTACTGATGAGAGTTGATACTTTGCTGTATATCGGGATTAACAAGGCGCGTATGATCTATTTTTAAATCGTACAGTAAACCATGGTAACGACTAAACCAGGGACCATCCTCGTTTGATGAGGACTCGATTAAAACCTTAACCAGTGTATTTTTTATTGGGAGATTCATATTTAAGCGGTCAACAGGAATA
>CAMYMO010000196.1 GCA_947259425.1 uncultured Ectothiorhodospiraceae bacterium
CAAACACAGCATGGTGTTTTCACTGATCGTCCCGAAACATTGAGTAATGATTTCTTCGTTAACCTGCTCGACATGAGCACCCGCTGGAAGGCAAGTTCGGCTGACGAGGATGTATTCGAAGGCACTGATCGTAATAGCGGTGAAATCAAATACACCGGTACTCGCGTCGATCTGATCTTCGGATCAAACTCCGAGTTACGGGCCCTGGCCGAGGTTTATGCAACAGCAGACTCACAGCAGAAGTTTGTTGATGACTTCGTGGCCGCCTGGACCAAGGTAATGAACCTGGATCGTTTTGACCTTGCCTGATACTGGCAAACCACTGGTCAGAGGACATTTATTCTACGTTTAGTTTTAATGTGAATAGATTGTTCTCTGACCATTTTTATATTAACAATGCACTTAATTACCTCCATCCGCACAGCCATTTTTCCTCCCGTGTTCCAATCAAATATCAGACCCAATTTTTCCATATGTAAAATTTATTACAGATAAAACAATAACTTACATGGAGGTAGGTAATTAAGTTGTATATATGCTTGATCATATATATGTTTTAGCATATATTTTATTCATGACTATCGATACACACAGCTTTTTCCAGGCGCTCGCCAACGAGATACGGCTAAGGTGCCTGGTGTTACTACAAACACAAGGCGAGTTATGCGTTTGCGAATTGACTCATGCCCTGAATCTGTCACAACCGATGATCTCACGTCACCTGGCTTTATTACGTGATAGTGGGCTGGTCCATGATCGGCGGGTCGGCCAATGGATTTATTATCAAATTAATACTGAATTACCAGATTGGATCAAACTTGTGTTGCATACCACAGCCGAAGCCAATGCCAGGCAAACACAGTTTGTTGATGACCAGAATGCATTAAGCGAAATGCCAAATCGACCTACTGCTTCATGTTGCGCTTGATGACTTTTAACAACTGCTATTAATTGAGGATACTTTTATGAAACGTTTCCATATGCATATCAGCGTCGATGACCTGAACAAAAACATCCAGTTTTATTCACAATTATTTAATGCCGAGCCGACCGTCGCCAAAGATGATTACGCTAAATGGGCACTGGATGATCCGGCGGTTAATTTTGCGATTTCGACTCGCGGCCATAAAGTTGGGCTGGATCACGTTGGTATTCAAACCGAATCCGATGAAGAACTTAGTCGTTTTCGTCAACAACTCGAAGCAACCGACATCAAGGGGGTAGCACAAGACAATACCACCTGTTGTTATTCAAAGTCCGACAAGTATTGGGTGCAGGACCCTCAAGGCATTGCCTGGGAAACATTCCATTCACTCGAATCCGTACCGGTGTTTAGCGACACAGAAACCAATACAAACGAGGGTGCATGTTGTGCGCCGGGATTATCGGAAGTTAAATCAAACTGTTGTTAAGGAATAGCTAGCTTGCATTTACTATTTTTATGTACGGGTAATTCCTGCCGCTCGCAAATGGCAGAAGGCTGGGCCCGATATTTGTCAGACGAACAAATTGAAGTTCAATCGGCGGGCATTGAAGCCCACGGTAAAAACCCACGTGCCATTGCGGTCATGCAGGAAGCCGGTGTTGATATTTCAACTCAGCAATCAACCCAACTCAGTACAGACATGCTGAATTGGGCCGACGTCCTGGTCACCGTCTGTGGACATGCCGATGAACATTGCCCTGCGATAGCTTCGGGAAAACATAAAATTCATTGGCCATTGGATGATCCAGCCAAGGCCACCGGTAGTGAAGAAGACGTTATGACTGTGTTCCGCACAAGTCGGGACGATATTCGTAATCGCGTACAAGCATTACTTAAACAACTCAACAAACAATCTGCTTGACCCAATTATGTCAGTGCAATGTGAAATCACGGCTAAACAAGCGTCAGTTGAATCTATGGGTTTTTTTGAGCGTTATCTCACCCTGTGGGTATTCCTGTGTATTATAGTTGGCATTGCACTTGGGCATTTCTTGCCTGATACATTTCAAACTGTTGCTAACATGGAAATCGCCAAGGTAAATCTACCTGTTGCGGTACTGATCTGGTTAATGATCATTCCTATGTTACTTAAAATCGATTTCGGTGCCTTGCATCATGTCAAGGAACATTGGAAAGGCATTGGGGTGACGCTTTTTGTTAACTGGGCGGTAAAACCCTTTTCAATGGCATTGTTAGCCTGGTTATTTATTCGTGGCTTTTTTTCAGAGTGGCTACCTGCTGAACAACATGACAGTTATATCGCGGGTTTGATTCTATTAGCTGCTGCACCCTGCACGGCAATGGTTTTCGTCTGGAGCAACCTCACCAAAGGTGAACCACATTTTACCTTAACCCAGGTTGCTTTAAATGACACCATTATGATTTTTGCCTTTGCTCCGATTGTTGGTTTGCTATTGGGTATATCGGCCATTACGGTACCGTGGGATACGTTATTTTTATCCGTATTAATTTATATCGTGTTACCCGTTGTTATAGCCCAACTATGGCGACGCACTATCTTTTCTCGTTCCGATCATGATGTATTGTTAACAACCACCCTGAAACGGTTGCAGCCGGTTTCTTTAGCGGCTTTATTACTTACCATTGTTTTGTTGTTTGGTTTTCAAGGTGAACAAATACTGGCGCAACCGCTTATCATTGTATTATTAGCCGTACCGATCCTCATCCAGGTCTATTTTAATTCCGGACTAGCTTATTTATTGAATCGCAAATTTAAAGTTGCACATTGTGTCGCGGGACCTTCTGCCCTGATCGGTGCAAGCAATTTTTTCGAACTGGCGGTGGCCGCTGCGATCAGTTTATTTGGGTTTCAGTCGGGCGCCGCACTCGCCACGGTTGTCGGTGTATTGATTGAGGTGCCGGTGATGTTATCGGTGGTGAAGATCGTCAATCGTTCTAAAACATGGTATGAACAAACACAGGCCTAACGTCAATTCATTACTATTGGTTAATGCCGTGTATTGCCATCTAATAAATAATCATGCATTGCGGTGCTTGCCAGGGGGTGACTATATAAATAGCCTTGTACGCTATCGCAATTGTTTGATCTAAGAAAATCAAGTTGCTCCTCTGTTTCAACGCCTTCGGCAATGACATCTAAGCCCATACTATGGGCCATCGCTATAATGGCCAATACTATTGAAGCATCATTAGC
>CAMYMO010000197.1 GCA_947259425.1 uncultured Ectothiorhodospiraceae bacterium
GCAGTATTCCCTACGCTGCGCTCCGGTTACACACGGGAATACTAATGTCCGGCTAAATAAAAAGGGCAGCTTTCGCTGCCCTTTTGAATATGGTGCCGCCCTGCTTTGAACCCCTCCGGGGTTCATGCAGTATTCCCTACGCTGCGCTCCGGTTACACACGGGAATACTAATGTCCGGCTAAATAAAAAGGGCAGCTTTCGCTGCCCTTTTGAATATGGTGCCGACACACGGACTCGAACCGCGAACCTACTGATTACAAATCAGTTGCACTACCAATTGTGCTATGTCGGCTAAATTTTAAACTTTACTACACATAACCATGAACCTACTGCCCTGCCTTGAACCCCTTCGGGTTTCATGCTGGACTAACTAAAAAGGGCAGCGAATTGCTGCCCCCGTAGATATGGTGCCGACACACGGACTCGAACCGCGAACCTACTGATTACAAATCAGTTGCACTACCAATTGTGCTATGTCGGCGTGGACGCGAATTGTAGTACATCAGTATGAATATCGCTATAAAAATAGGCTGAGTACCGCTGAAATATTCCTGCTACTGAGGAACAAAGCGTTAAGAGCAAGGCCGATCGGTCTGGCCGATATTAGGATAATCTTTTCGGAATGTATCTAACACCTCAGGTAATAATGGCTGTTCCTTGGGCCAGTCAAGCCAGTATTCTCGCAATGGCAGATCAACTTGTCGTATTTTCACCTTGAACCCTAATCCCAGGATTTCGTCATAACGCCGTTGCGCCAGTTCAGAGCGTGAAAAAACACCTAAAGAGACTGCATTCGTTTGTTCTCCGGTAACCACCAGAAAATAATCCTTAATCTGTTTTTCTTTAAGTTGACGAACCGATTGCTTAGCAATCTTACGCGTCTCGGCAGGTGGGATCATGACCCAAAATCCCTTGCGTTTATTGTCTTTGCTCATGCGTCGTTCCACCGTTAATCCAAGCTTGACGAGCTTATTGCGTAAGGTATTCGCAGTTTTCTTAGATTTAAAGGGTCCCAAGGTATTACACCGTGCAACCTCAACGACATTATCCTGTTTATTATCTGTTTTATCTTGTTGCTCAAGATACTCTTTTAATAACACCAAGCGTAGATTATCGTCATTTACTGGTGTTTTATTATCAGTAAGCACAACGCTACGGTAATGCAACAGGCCAAACCCAAGATTGACCAGGATGAGAATGTATATCGCCCATTTCATAATCACTAAAACTATTCCGCTGCCGCTATTAGAGCGATACCTTTCAACACTAAATACGGCTCTATTATATAAGGACATTGTAGCGTATCTTTTATTTTTTCGGCATCCCCCCCGGCAAGGTAGCAAATAGTGTTTGCTTCTTGCTCTATCCGATCCTGATAAGCCTTATCAATCAATGCACTAATGGCGTGAGTTGAGCCCGCTATGATTCCCTCTGCAGTCGAAGCCGCAAACAGCTTAACACCCCCCGGCCCTTTTAATTCGGGAATACAGCTGACATTTGTACCTGCATTTAATGCCTGTTGTTGTAAATACATGCCAGGACAAATGAGCCCACCCAGATGAAAACCGTTTGCATCGATCGCATCGATAGTCATGGCCGTACCCAGACTCACGACCAGTACCGATGATTTTTCTTGATTATATGCAGCAAGCATCGCGGCCCAGCGATCGCAACCAAGTTGCTCAGGCTCAGGATAAGCATTCGTTACGCAAAGTAGCTGTCTGCTGCTGGAAATTTCATTGATCGACAACGCCCATAGTGTCTTGATCGCTGAACTCAATTCTTTGCTAAATTGTTTATCTCGAACACTGGCCAACCAGACCTGTGTTGGTTTCGATAATCCTTTCCAGGCATCTAGCGCACTGCCTAAATCAGAATGACTTTTAATTGTGTCGAAATGAGATTTTTCATCAGCAATAGTCCATTTAATCCTGGAGTTTCCAGCATCAATGAGAAGTCGAGTTTGATTTATCATATGCTTGATCACTTAGCTGGACGAAGATGAATTTCACCAGAATAATAGCGTTGTACCTGGCCTTGTGATTCTAGTAATAACGCCCCCTGTTGATCAATGCCTCGCGCGATACCGGTTATCTCACGATCGCCCAGTTGTAATTTAACTTTTGAGTTCATATAACAATCTCGTTGTAGCCATCGCTCTCGAAATGGCGCTAATCCATCTCGTTCAAACTCCTGTAAGGCGAGCAGCACATTTGATAGAAAACTGGCCGCCAGTTGATTACGCGAGATGGGGGTTTGCGTTAATGATTGGTAGGCAACCCACGGTTGATCAATTTCCCTAGCCGCATTTTCTGGCATTGAAATATTGATTCCAACCCCAACCACGATTGCAAAGGGTCCATGACTTTCACCATGTAATTCTAATAAAATACCGCATAATTTACGCCCGTTAACCAAAATATCATTTGGCCACTTTAATTTGGCTGATTCAATACCTTGCTGCTCCAGTTGTTCAACAATAGCAACGCCAACCGCTAAACTCAAACCAGTTACATCGCGCGGTGTTCGTTGAAACGGGTATAACACGGAAAAATATAAATTACCGCCAAAGGGTGATACCCAGCTACGTCCATGCCGTCCTCGACCTGAAGTCTGTTGTTCGGCAAAAACCGCATGACATTGTAGATCAGCCGATAAAACTTTTTTCATTAAATAACGATTGGTTGAGTCAATGCTCAGAAATGTTTCAACCTCAGGTATCACATTTTTAATCGTAAGTTTATCTATAATCGCTTCACTATCTAATAATTCGATAGATTGTGAAAGTCGATAACCTTTCCCCGTGAGCGCATGAATATCTAACTCATATTTAGATTCTAGTATTTTGATATTTTTCCAGATTGCAGCTCGAGTAACCCCTAGACTGGAAGCCAACTTCTCCCCGGAATGGAAATTCCCGTCCATTAAGATTTCAAGAAGCTGGCGTTGAACTGACATATTTAATAAAACAGTTTACTCTAAATGCGCCTGCAGATTTAACAAGCTGGGAATATCTCCCGCCTTATAATGCTTTAGGCTTTCAATGCCTATGGGACGATAGGGATAAACAGTAAATACGATCTTTCCAGGTTTTTTAACAAACGTTTGTATATTTTTAACAGAG
>CAMYMO010000198.1 GCA_947259425.1 uncultured Ectothiorhodospiraceae bacterium
TACGATGGTGATGGGACAAATCCCGCTAGTGTGCGTACAACGGACTTTGAATACGACGCTAATAATCGTGTAACGCTTGCCCAAACCACCAATCAAAATGGCATTACCTACCGTCGAATCAATACTTATCATGAGAATGGTCGACGCGCCATGTACTCATATGAATACGATTCTGATGGCATCTTCCCGGAAAACTCATATGGTTATCGTTATGCCTATAATGAAAGTGGGCGTCAAATTTTATATGAGAACTTAAACAGCGGTGTCGTGACCAGACGTAATAGTTACGAGTATGATACTAACGGACAACAAACAGCATACATACGTGACCAAGATGGTGATGGCCCTGACCCTGCCTACCATTATATTAGCAACACGTCGCTCGAAGTTGTTGAGAATGGTACTGGTACTGTTCTCCGTCGTGAAACCTACACACGAGATACCAATGGCAGACTGATTCGTACTGATATTGATGCAGACGGAGATGGACCTGATGGCATTACGGAAGTCACCACGGTGAGTTACGATGAAAATGGAAATCAAACATTGAACGAAACGCGTGATGAAACGAACGCCATCACCTATCAAGAGTCATGGACGTATTTAAATAACTATCAGTTATTGAGCCATGAAGTTGACGAAGATGGCGATGGCCCTGAAGGTGTAAGTTATCGTAGAACCAATTCTTATGAAGACGGTAAGCTTGTCTTAACAGAAACGGATGAGAATGGAGATGCGGATAGTGGCCTGAATCGTACTGTCTACGTCTATGATGAATTCGGTAATCTGGTTCGTAAGGAATACGATAATGATGGAATGGATGGTTATGCCGATGGTGTCATCGATGAAGTAAGAAGCTACGCGTACACGGATGTGGCCGTCGATTGGGACTCTATATTAGATGAAGGATATGAGTACGATAGAGAAAAATAAACTTAATTTAATACTAACCATAAACTTAAAGCCCCTTTTATAGGGGCTTTTTTTTCTGGTTAAACTCGGCTGGTTTGGTATCCACCTTGTTATTACACCGATATAACTCTATATTCAAAGGTTTTTCGATCAACAAACCCACCCCACAGTAATAAACGCCTACCGGTTAAAATTTTCTAACATCTATCTTTTAACCCGGGCCTTCAGCTAAAGAGCATCCATTAATTAAACACAAACATCATTACTAACACTATCGCCTTAATTCAAAGGGAAGAACATCAATAACATCACTAACGCAAACACTGTGACACAAAATGTTACAATTTGTCTTACAAGAGAAGCTTGATCCATGTAACGTCGATGGTGGCGGCGCCAATCGCTATCGTAATGCATAAGTTGATTAAACATGACTCACCTCCAACTATGAATAGATGAAATGGATTATAAATATAGCCTACTTTTCATCAATCTCCACCCAGTGGATTACATTTATCATACATCGTTTAAAATAACATTGAGTCAGATCAGTAATCCTTCAATTAATTTGAGTTTATGCTGTAGCAAACATTTCGCTTGCTATCACATCGACACTACTCATCCCGATAAGCAAGTCGATAAAGTACGGGTAACACCAACAAGGTTAAAATTGTTGACGATATAATTCCGCCAATAACAACCGTTGCTAATGGACGTTGCACTTCTGCACCGGTGCCAACATTTAGTGCCATAGGCACAAATCCCAGACTCGCAACCAGGGCCGTCATTAATACCGGACGCAAACGTGTTAACGCACCATCAAATATTGCCTTTTCTAAAGCTATCCCCTTATCACGCAGATCTCGAATAAATGACAACATCACTACCCCGTTTAAGACCGCTACCCCGGACAGGGCAATAAAACCGACCGCAGCAGAAATAGACAAAGGCAGCCCCTGCAAGGCCAACGCAGCGACCCCCCCAGTTAGTGCTAATGGAACCCCGGTAAAGACCAACGCCGCATCTTTCGCTGAGTTAAAAGCCATAAACAATAAACCGAAAATAATGAGTAAGGTTAATGGTACAACGATAGAAAAGCGTTTAGTTGCTGAGATCAATTGTTCAAAGGTGCCGCCATAATCCAACCAGTATCCAGCTGGTATTTCAATATTAGTTTCCATGGCCTTCTGCACATCATTAACGAAACTACCTAAATCTCGACCCCGCACATTGGCAGTAACAAAGATTCTTCTTTTACCATTTTCACGGCTAATCTGATTAGGTCCAATCGTAAACTCTACATCTGCAACCTCATTGAGTGGAATAGTCTCAGCTGGTTGATGGGCAACACCCAACATATCAGCATCACCATGCGCTTCACGTGATCCCGTTGCAGGTAAACGGATTGGTAAGCGTTTAAGTGCATCAATATCCGTACGAATACTTTCGGGTAAACGTACCACTAAATCAAAACGCTGATCGCCTTCGAACACCTGGCTCACGGATTCACCACCTACGGCAATGCGTAATACCTGCTGCACGCTGGCAATATCGAGACCGTAATAACGTAACCGTTCGCGGTTGGGTGTGACCGTCAACATTGGTAAGCCAGTGGCTTGTTCGGTACGCACATCGGCAGCACCGGGCACAGCCGCGACCACCCCTTCGATCTTTTCAGAAAGCTCAACCAGGGTGTCAAAATCATCACCATAAATCTTTACCGCCAGATCAGAACGAACCCCCGCGATTAATTCGTTAAAACGCATTTGAATGGGTTGCGTAAATTCATAGCGATTGCCTGGGATCGCCATCGCCGCGGCCTCCATTTCCTTTACTAATTTAGCCTTCGACTTACGTTTATTAGGCCAGTCTTTTCTTGGCTTCATGATGACAAAGGTATCCGCCACACTCGGTGGCATTGGATCAGTCGCCACTTCTGCCGTACCAAGTTTAGTAAACACATGAGCGACTTCAGGAAATTCACGCAGGCGTGCCTCTAACAAAGTTTGCATCTCCACCGCCTGACTTAAGCTGGTGCCCGGTATGCGTAACGCATGCAGGGCAATATCGCCTTCATCCAGATTGGGTACAAACTCTGTGCCCATGCGCGAGGCCTGTACCCCGGATAACAAAACCAATGCGATGGCTGTTACCACCACTGGCCAGCGATATGACATCACAAATTGCAATGCCGATGTGTAAA
>CAMYMO010000199.1 GCA_947259425.1 uncultured Ectothiorhodospiraceae bacterium
TACTGACCGGTGCGAAAGCAGGCGACGCCATCGAGCTGAGCTGGGTTGACAATAAGGGCGGTAAAGATTCTGCTTCGACGAAAGTCAAGTAAGAGCTTAATCTACTTCCGGATGATAGGAGTTAAAAAATGAAGAAGCTAGTGATTACATCAATCATAGCCCTACTTGGTCTTGCACCAGCCATGTCTACCATGGCCAGCCCGCAAGATGACCTGAAGAAATTCCGGTCATATTTCTTTAAGAAATTCCCTGGGGTTAAACTGCAAGAATTTGCTGATGGTATATACGGCATTGATAAAGGTCGACGCATTGAATGGGAAGCGATGGAAGAATTTCCTCCATACGAACCTGGTGTTGAGATTGGTAAAGAACTGTTTGAGAAGTATAACGTTGGTAAATGCTTTAAGAACGGTGGTATCGGTATTCGTCAGAACTATCCTTGGTTCAATAAGAAAACCGGTAAAATCCATACCTTAGAAGCAGACATTATGACTTGTCTGAAGAAAAACGGTGTGGATACCAAAAAAGCCAAGATTGGTTATAAGAAAGGCAAACTTGCCGCCATTTCGTCTTACATGGCCTGGACTTCACGTGGTAAAAAATTGAACGTCGTCATCCCTAGCGATGATCGTGCAATGGACATTTACAATCGTGGTAAACGCCATTTTTACGCCAAACGTGGTCAACTTAACATGTCATGTGCTGACTGCCATATGTACTACTCAGGTAGTATGGCTCGTGGTAACTTGTTAAGCCCAGGACTGGGCCAAGTAACTCACTTCCCTGTTTATCGTAAGAAGTGGGAATTTGCTGGTGGTGGTAACCCTGCGCTAGCCGGTTTCGGTACGATTCAACGCCGTTATGGTGGTTGTAACAAGCAAGTACGTGCCAAGCCATTAAAAGCAAAAGGCAAACAGCATCCAGAGTACGTTGCATTAGAGTATTTTCATACCTTTATGTCTAATGGTATCAAAGTCAATGCACCTGGTATTAGACAGTAATTCTTACTCGTCAATGCTTAAAAGCCCGGGTTATGGCCCGGGCTTTTTTTTTTGCTTATTCAATTATCCAGCAGTTTAAATCTATTTCTGCCAGGCATAGGTTGCCACAGCAATGTTCCCTGCTCCAACATGATGATAATCATTACACAATGATTTCAATAATGGGTAGCCTCGGCCGGAAAAACCTAAATTAGATCCTAAATCAGTATCCATAGCGATGTAATCAAATCCTTTGCCGCTATCCTCAACGTGAATCAGTAGTTCACCACCATCGGGCGTTGAGCCATGTTCAAGTGTGATGTTTATATACCCATCCTCTTCTAAATCTAATAAGCGTTCATGCCTTAACATCAAGAATTTTGTAAAACCGTCTTTTTCAGTTTTTATTTTTGAATCCAGCCCAAGCACACCATGATCAAGCGCATTGTTATACAACTCAGACAAAATAACGAAAATATTTTCACGGTGTCGCATCAAACCATCAACTTGTGTCGCGAACTTTGTCAAAATCGAAACCGGGTTTGTTCCTATAAAATCTTTTTTGGTTAAATTCATGCTCATCCCCCAGTCATTGGGATACGGTAAAGTTGCCGCCCGGGTATCGGCGCCAGTTAATTGCACCGCTTCATCAATATTCGCATTGATTTCAACAAAGGTAAGATCATCGGATTGTTGCTGTTCTCCGCGGAACATATTTACCTGAGATAGCACATGTTCAAACATATCATCAGCCGGCTTTGCTTGTTTAAAACAGGCAAGCAATCGTTCTTCAGTAAATTGCTCATTATTAATATTTTTCGCTTCCGTAATTCCATCAGAATAAAGGTAAATTCGATCGCCTTTGCCTAAATCAAAGATATGTAGATCCGTTTTTAATAAGGTATTATCAACAACCCCCAGTGGAAAGTTAGTTGACTTAACGACATGGCTTAAATTTTTATCTTGTGCTGAATATATCAACACTTCGGGTAATCCCCCATGCCATAAAGTCAACAACCGAAAATCACTGGATATATTTAATACACAGGCACAAAAGAAAAACTCAGGGGGTAAAATCGTTTTTAATTTTGAATTGAGTTCGAGTACGATCTCATCAACCGTTGCGCCATTTTCTGTCAAACTATAAAAAAGATCGGATACCGGTACGGCACCAATTGCCGCCGGTAAGCCATGGCCCGTGGCATCACCTAATAATATATTCAAGCCACCTGATGGCGTTCGTGCCGCAAGTAGAATATCGCCATTAAAAATCGACAAAGGCGAAAGCATATATTTAATGATAGGCATATCCAGACAGCCTTCATGCACCACATTAGAAAATATTTTTTTTGCCACCTTTTGTTCACGTAGCATATGCTCATTATGGACATCAATTTCATCACGTTGATCTTGTATCGTGCGGTACAATTGGCTTAAACGTGTCAGTGCCTCTATCTTAGCCATTAATATGACCTGGCTATAGGGTTTGGTTAGAAAATCATCTCCACCGACTTTGACACATTTCGCTAATTCATCTTCATTAGTGACTGAGGTTAGAAAAATGATAGGAACAAAACGTTCGCCCGCTAATTCTTTAATTTTTTCAGTCGCCTGATAGCCATCCAATACGGGCATAACAATATCCATCAAAATCACCGCGGGATCATGATCAATAAATTTTTGAATAGCCTGTTGACCATCCTCGGCTGAAAATACGTCGAAGCCGCTGTCGGCTAACATCCCTTCCAGGATCATTCGATTTACCGCATCATCATCAACGATCAAGGCCCGTTTTTTTACGGATTCATCTGCAGAGAGCTGATGTTCTTCGTGGTTGATGTGATTTGTTGCAGGCATACCTACGCAACATCAAATAGTTGATGAAAACTGGCCATTTCCAATAGCGATTTAATATTGTCTCGACAATTAATCAATTTTACATTGGCGTCATCATTACCCAGCTCTTCACGCATGAGTAACAACATGCCTAATGCGGAACTGTCCATATGTTCTGTCTGTGAGAAGTCCAGTATATATTTGACCTCTGATTTGGGATTTTTATGGGTATCCCTGAATTCTTTATGCGCACGAAAATCGAACTCATTTGGTAGCTTTACGGTTACTGT
>CAMYMO010000200.1 GCA_947259425.1 uncultured Ectothiorhodospiraceae bacterium
TGCCGATATCGATGTGCAGTATGTCTTAGGTTTAAAGACAAAGGATGGATTAAGTTTAGCCCCGATGGACGACAATAATGATCCACTAAATAATGTACCAATCGACACTGAACACGAAGCTACGTTCGTCGTGACGGTCGTTGATACTAAGTCAAATAAACCAATATGGCGTATGACCGGACAAACTGTACTTAGTGGACCTTTGATGAGCCAGGATGAAGCGAATGCGGGTATTGAAGATGCGATGAAAAATTTTCCACCCACTTAATCAGTCACTGGCGAAAAAAAACAATTTATTTCTAATATAAGCCGTTTTCAATATTATACTTATTACTCTTTACCCCATTTAGCTGAAAGAACCACAGACACCTGCGCTGAGTTGTTTGATGTTCGTGGTATGTCAGGCGAAGACATAGTTGCTGGCAGCGTTCTTTTAATATTATTTCGGTAATGGATTCCACATAGATTGAAATGTTGAATAACAGTTGACTGGCTCAGTCTCAGCTTCTATATGCGGTCATACTCCGATTTTTTCCTCTACCTGTTTTTACCTTAACGCTTTATTATATAGTGACCTCACTACAACCAATCGGAGAATGTAGATATGTCACTTCCAATGCAGTTTCCCTTTAGTATGATTTTTGTATTAGTTAGCCTTAGTTTATTGGTCGCATCGCCGGTGAGTGCGCATAACGTAAAAATTACCCCACTGGGCAGTCACGATGGTGAATTTTGTAGTCGAGATCGGGCCCTGATTTTTGAAGACCCGGATGGCACACGCTTACTTTATGATGCGGGCCGTACCGTGGCAGGGCCTAAGGATACTCGTTTGGGCAAGATCGATGTGGTGCTGGTGAGTCATATGCACGGTGATCATGTAGGCAATCAACATATCAAAGAAGTCAATGCAGGGCTGTGTGGCAAACCAGAAACGACCGTGAATGCCTTACCCAATACCAATAGTGTTAATATCGCCTTAGCGAAGAAATCAAAAATTATTACCGGTAGTGAAATGCCTAAGTTCTTCGCCAGAAAACTTAAGGCTTTGGGTGGAGATCCGAAAGCGTCACAGGTAGTGCGCTTTGGTGCATCACGCAAGTCAGGTGGGGTGATGATTACCACAGTGCCAGCAGTGCATTCAAACGGGATTGCTGGTGATATGATAGATGGTGAACTGGGTAAGATGTTAAAGGCAGCAGGATTAACCGCTTACGCTGGACCGCCAACCGGATATGTACTAACTTTTAGCAATGGCTTGGTGGTGTATCTTTCCGGTGATACTGGTATAACCGCCGAACAGGATACCGTCGTGCGCCAGCATTATGCGGCAAAATTAGCCGTTATGAATATTGGTGATACCTATACTAATGGTCCGACCGAGGCGGCCTTTGTGGTGAATGAATTAATTAAACCTCATGCCGTGATTGCATCTCATGCGAATGAAATTGCAACAAAAGGTGGTAAGGTCATCCCCGGCACACGTGCGGATACGTTTATCCGTGCAAGCAAAGTGCCCGTCCATTTACCCTTAAGCGGACGCACGATGGAATTTAACCGCGATGGTCAGTGTGTTGATGGATGTTAGTAAATAGATTAGGATTATTCAAAACGGAGTGGTTAGAATATGAGTGGTAGTTCAAGAGCGGCTAAGGTATTAAGTCGCTGTGTGGTAACGATGGATGCGGGGATGAATATTTCCTGGGCTACCAATCCTGATGGGAGTTATCCCGGCACAGAATATCACGCCAGGGAAGAAGAGACATTTCAAAAAAACATTGATAAATCGATTCCCGAGATTGAATCATTATTTGATGAGATGGAGAAATCTGGTTGCTGTTTTACGCTAACCAGTGATGAGTTGTTTCATGAAAATAGTCAACATGCAGTGAGTCATGGTATCCCGATAGTTGAGCTGTCGTTACTATCAAATCCAAAGTTATCTGAGAATGAATTCACTCATCTGGTTGGAAAAGTCGCCCAACTCCTTGGCCAGGATCCGTTTTAAAATTTAACAGATAGATGAATAGCTAAATTTGACTGCTTGGATATATTTTTACTTAGTATAGATGACAAATAAATAATAATATCTTCTATTTATTGCACGAAGTCATGATTTTTGTTATTTTCGATATTTATGCCTAGTTTAAATATGAGTCCGTTACGCTATCTTTTTCGCAGAATATCAAGGCAAGATATTTCTATTTCGGCAAAAGCCGTTCGAGTATTCCAGGTAGCTCCACCTTCCTCAGTTAAAGTCATACCCCCTATATATTTAGATGATGAGATGGGTCGTGTTCTAATGATCACTCGCTGGAGTAATAAACAGACTGAGGATAATCGTTTGTTTGGTACGGAGATACATTATCCGGCTAGTGAAATATTTGAATTACGAAATGCCACGATAGCCGACTGGAATATTTATCACAAAGGTACGCGAGAGTGGCAACATGAAAAAACTTCTTTTAAACCATTTTATTCTGGCAATTTTGAATCTTTTGAAGAAGCCATACTATGCAGTACATTGCATCGAAATCAATATTTTGGACACTGGCTAACAGATCAACTTCCATCTGAACTTCTTGCGATGAATTATCCAGCCACATCCATATCATGTGCGTCTTCTAAACCTTTTATCCATGCTTTAGAATATCGTGAATTGACAGGTTTATTTTCTAAAACTATTCAACGTGCCAATGTTAAATCTCTTTTACTACTCCGAGACATAGCTCATAACAAATCCAGGCAGGATAGGTTATTAAAATTGCGAGAAATGATTTCCCATAAACTATTAGTAAAAAACAGATCTCCCATTCCACTCACTTTTATTACGAGAGGTCAGAAAGGAGCAAAGCGAGAGCTAGTTAATGAAAATAATATTAGAAATTGGGTACTTAGTTTAGGTGGATTGGTTATTGAACCGGAAAAAATGAAAGTCGAAGACATTCATAAAAGTATTGGAAATTCTGCATGTATTTTGGGAGTGGAAGGGAGCAATTTAACTCACGCGTTAATGTTAGCACCTGAAGATGCTACTCTTATCGTAATACAACCACCGACTAGATTTCATAATATACTAAAAACTTATACTGATGTGATAGGTC
>CAMYMO010000201.1 GCA_947259425.1 uncultured Ectothiorhodospiraceae bacterium
TCGGGGGAACCGCTAACGCAGACTTACGCTTACGTTATGAAACAGTCGAACAGGACAACGCATTAAAAGACGCGAAAGCGCTAACATTACGCACTCGTATTGGATACACGACAGGCGAGTATAAAGGATTTTCTGGTATGCTCGAAATGGAAGATGTTCGCATCGTCGGCGGTATTGATGAATACAGTGTTGGACCAACAGGATTTAATCCTGGGATTTATTCCGTCATTGCTGATCCTGAAACCACTGAAGTTGACCAGGGCTTTATAAAGTATAAAAGCGATGTATTTAACGTAAAATACGGCCGCCAGGTCGTCACTTTTGATAATCACCGCTTTGTTGGCCATGTCGGTTGGCGCCAGGACAGACAAACCTTTGATGGGCTACGCTTGGGTTTCACTCCGGCAAAAGATCTTGCCATTAACTATGGTTATATAACGAAACGCAATCGAATATTTTCAGAAGACGCGGACATCTATTCGAAAGATCACTTGCTGAATATTGGATATAATACTTCGATCGGTACTATTACCGGTTATGCCTACTTACTCGAAGTGGATAATAATACCGATAATGCATTGGATAGTTACGGTATTCGCTTCTCAGGTGGTACGGCAACCGGGGCGGGTAAAGTTTTATATACTGCAGAATATGCTACTCAAGAATCAAAATCTGGTGGAAGCTCATTTGACGCTGATTATATGTTGCTCGAAGGTGGTCTGGCAATGAAACCGGTTACTTTCAAGGTGGGTTATGAATTACTAGGATCTGATAATGGTAACTATGGATTCTCGACCCCACTTGCTACGTTACATAAATTTAATGGTTGGGCCGATCAGTTTTTATCCACACCCGTGCAGGGGCTGGTTGATATTTATTTTACCGTCAGTGCTAAGGCTCTTGGAGGCAAGCTGGTTGCCACTTACCATGATTATAGCGCTGATGAATCGACCGCCAGTATTGATGATCTAGGTGATGAAATGAATCTCTTATATGCCACTAAATTTGGTAAAATCTATAATGGTGGTATCAAATATGCTGCTTACTCCGCAGGTGATGCGGCTGCAGGCAAAGTCGATACTGACAAACTCTGGATCTGGATGGGTTTGAAATTCTAGTTGTTCAAGTTTTAACGTAACTCTAAAAAGCCCATCACTGATGGGCTTTAATTATTATATAATGAGATACCATTAGCCAGTTAAGGATTTAGAACATGGGCTGTAGATACCTCTTTTGAAGATATGGTTGAAATATTTTTATAAAGCGGGTTGGTATAGTTCAACCAATTATGCTTTTACTAGATTCTTTGCAAAAGTAATAGAATGTTGATGATTGCTCAAGAATACTCTATCAGTTAGCGCTTTTAAAGATCGTTTATCCACGTTGTAGAATTGTTGCAACATGTTATGAGCTGGTTAAGTGAGATTAGGCCAGAGTTAATTGAAAGGGCCCATGGCGAGAATTAGTACTTGTGATTCTTTCTCTACTCATCTTCAAATGCTTCCGCGATGCGTAAAAAGCGTTTTCGTTCATCATCGCTTAGACCAGAATAGATTTCCATTACCTGTCGCATGTCTTCGGGAAAGGCGGCACAAACCGGATCGGATTCGACATGTTGCTCATCCAGCCAACCGTTTGGCTTTTTATAAAATTTCTCACATTTACGTGCGATTCGATCGGCAATGGTCAAAAAGGGGTTATTGATATATTCGTCGGCCTTCTGTCGAGATAAACCGATGGCCTTTAAGAATTTAGGTAATACACCGCGCTGATTTTTGCAATTGTCAAAAATATACTCGAAATTCTGATGTCGAATCGCCTGTTGATCCCGGCCGGTCGAACGAATGGGGCCCAGGCCAAACATGATCCAACAGGGGGATGAGCCGGTTTTCTTAGCGATAATTTTAATATCATCCGGTGAGGGTACCGATATTCCTGCCTCGTAATTACCGAGTCGGCCTGTACCCCAGTCGGGAATTTTTGCCAGGAGTTGTGCGGCTGAGTCAAAACCGGCCATTTTTCGGGCCTGTTTTATCCGTTGGCCAATCTGTACCGCCGTTGGGTTTTTATCACTTGCCATCTATGTTCTCCACAAAATCCAGCCTATTGTATACATGATACTTGTATTGTATATCAAGTAACTTTGGTTCAGCACATGAGAATAAAAAAGCAGATTAAAAAAAAGGGCCAGGACGGATGCCCTGGCCCGGATACGCAGGTATTAAGCTTCCCAGCTGCGGAAATTATCTTTTAATTGTGAAAAGCGCGATTGAATCTTTTCACCTTTCGATTCAATAACCGATCCTACCACAATCGCAAGGATACCAAGGATGGCCAAACTGGCCCAGCTACCTAAGTCAAAGAAATAGATTAAGTGGAATAACTGTTTAGCGATTCCGACTATCATCATGGAGGCGCCAATAATGAAAAATCCACGTTGTTTATTTCGATAACCAAAAATAACTAAACCAAGACCGGCTGCTATCGCGATTAAGGAAGCCAGGGTGCTGGCGTGAATATACATATTAACAAATATACCGAATGCTAAAATGATCGCGGCAATCCAACGATAGACAATGGCTAAATCATCACTTCGGCGTGAGATATCATAGACCATTATCGCTGATGCCATCGCGGCAATCGGTAAAATCAACGCAGTTTCCATGAAACCCGCCTGTGTTAACTGTAAAGCGAGTAATGGCATGGTAATGATGGCTGGAATTAACGACAATAAATCGATTGACTTGCGTGCCAATGACTCTTTTCCTAAATAGACAGACAATTGACGTAAGAACAGGTAAATGGCGATGACCATTACGAACAAAAGGAACAGATCGGCTGAATACAACCACAATGTACGACCCATCAACACCGCAAGTGGTAATGCTAATAACGTTAAGGCGGTAATACCTTCTTTTGTTTTTGTTGCGATGTGTTTCTGTAAGGATTGATGGAAAAACACGATTCCAACCACAGCCAGGCCAAGTACGATAAAGCCAATGATCATCGGATCACGGATGGGTATCAATAACGCCGCGTTGCTGACTAAATACAACATGGTTAAACGTTTTGAGATACTTCGCGCCA
>CAMYMO010000202.1 GCA_947259425.1 uncultured Ectothiorhodospiraceae bacterium
AGTTACGCATTCCTGTAGTGCCTGAAGGTTATCCGGGGTATTTTCTAGTGGTTTAATTACTCTGTGCGCCTCTTCACCTAAGACGAGTATGGCCGCATCGATTAGCTTGGCTTTAATCCTGGATACATGCAGGGCGGTAGTCTTGGCGGGAGATAGTGTTGCTTCATTAATTGTTTGCCATGAATCGTTTTCAGCCTGGATTAAACCATTGAGAGCCAGAACCTCAAGCTTCTTCTCCATGTTCTTCATAGTGATGGCTTTTAATTTGAGCTGATTCACCGATGAATGACCGTCCACGAGTATCAGGGCGAGACGTAAACTATGATCAAGACCACGAGCCCGTTTCTTAATGGCATGTTGTCCAAGAGTCGTTTTAGAAAAAACAATGGATGGATGCATATTAAAACTCTACAATTTTAATCGGCTAAGGTTTGAATAATACGTTTTATAAGCGAAATAGTTGCGACAACATAGATTGCCCCAAACAGCAGGATTAAATTCATAGAAAGGCTGAGTGTTGCTTGCGAAAGTTGTCCGAGAAACGGAACAATAATATAACTAATGGCAAATAATGCGACTAATATCATAAGTCCATTTAGCTTTTTGCCTATCAGACCACCCGGTACGTTCTTTTTAAGTGTGATCACAGACCAGAGCGCATAAAGCATAGTCGCGGCAGAAAAGACTGAAAGTATGATGATCAAACTCATTGCAATCCCTTATCTTACTGTTCATTGAGGCGTTATTAGTTGTCGATATGAAAAGTATATCGAATACCTCATACGGTATCTGTATCAAAGGTTACAATAGCGTTTCAGCCTGATTTATTTTAATTATCAGGGCTTATTTCCAGTTCATGTTTACCGAGTTTGATGACGTCACCAGGATGCAGTGTGTGCTTTTCGATGCGTTTTCCATTCAGGTAAGTACCATTTGTGCTACCCAGGTCCTCAATATAGGAGGCATCAAGGTAGGTGAATATTCTTGCGTGATATGAACTGACTGATTTGTCTGCTATATGGAGATCATTATCACCGGCCCGGCCAATTGACATTGCCCCTGCCTGTAGTTTGACGCAATCGGTATCGTCTTTATGGTTTAGTGTATTATTTATGGTCATTTTTATTACCCTTCCAGCATCTATCATTTATTTTTACTCTATAGAAAATTAAAGCAATTTCCAGGCCAGTTTTATTGCATTAACGATGGTAAGAATAATAGCAAAGTGAAAGAGATTGTCTGTCAGACGATGCGTTATTTTGGGTAGGAAATACCTTACAAAATATCTTACTAGAATATCTTACTAAAATATATTAAATTAGTGCAGTGAATGAGCTGATTTTGCTCAGTTATTTGATAAACGGGGCGACAAGCTTTCGAACAACGTCATATTCTTCATCCGTGGTCTTGGCAAATCCAGTGTACCTTTTATCCAACGATTTAATGATTTTAAGATGTTCAGGCTTTTCCGGATCGAGTTGCAGGAAGGCGCTTCTAATTTTCTCAAAAAGTGGTTCGGAAACTTTACCATTGACGACAATGTTGTAAGGCGGTAAAGCCGGGGAGGCATATAAAACACGTAATCCCTTATCTTGCCATTTATTGACTAAGGTGTCTTTCATTATTCCGGCATCAAAATCGCCACTCATCACGCCACGAGCGATATTGTCATAGTGCCCTAGATATTTAACTTCAGCGAATTTATCCAGGGTAATGCCGGAGCCGACCACAACTGCTCTTTGTAATAATGCAGCGGGATCGCCAAAGGCAAAACTTTTTTGATTGAGATCTTCAATCGATTTTATCGGGCTATCGTCTTTAACCACGATCATAAGTTGAAAGGAACTGCGGCCTTTAGTAATGGTTTTGGCAACAATACGCGCCTGGCCCTTCTCATGTGCTTTTATATAAGCAACCGGGGTTAAATACGATATATGTACATTATTAGCGGCAACCTCATTTATCGCCTCTTTCATATTAGGGGAGAGTTTCAGCGAAATATCCATCGCTAAAGTTTTACTTAAGTATTCAGTTAGCGGATGTAAGCGTTTGTACATCACGGCAGGGATGTCCATTGCAACCGAGCCCATCAAGAGTTCTTCTTTAGCCTGCAGAGCGTTACTTGTAGCCAGTAGAGTGGCCAGAAATATTGGGGTTAATAATTTATGCGCTGTGTTTTTCATTAATTTTCTGATCCATTTCAAGCTCTTCCACGTCATCCAGATCAACTTCGTGGAAATGGGTTACTCGGTTACGTCCGGTACTCTTGCTAGAGTATAGAGCAATATCTGCCTGACGATAGAGGCAATCGGGACAATGCAGCTCAGTTCCAACACCGGGGGTGGCAATACCAATGCTCATGGTAATGTTTAATGATAAGTCATCGATTTTGACAGCCGATTTTTCGACATGCTGGCGAAGTTTGTCAGCAATGTGGTAGGCATCCTGAGAGCCGGCCTGGTGGCAGAAAATGGCAAATTCTTCACCTCCAATCCGACAAATGATATCGCTCTTACGAACGCCTTCTGTTAATCGTACCGCAATTTCCTGCAGTACTTTATCGCCCACCTCATGGCCATGTTTGTCATTAATCTTTTTAAAGTAATCAATATCAACAATTAATAATGAAAGATTTTCATTATTTTGCTCGATTGCTTCAACGCTGGATTTGAGCAATGTTTGGAATTTTCGTCGGTTAAATAAACCGGTCAGCGGGTCAGTGACGGCCTGGTTAATCAGTTCACGATTGGTTTCTTCAAGTTTTTGAGAGTTCTCTAACAATTTTTCATTGGCCTGGCGTAATTTTTTATCGGCGACATCCACTTTTCCCTGCAATGCATGATGGGCTCTATTTAGCTGGGCACGCAATGCATTGAATTTTCGTGCGATGTCGCCGAATTCGTCCTGACTGTTTAAATCAATCTCATTGGGCAGGACACCGGGATTTTCGGTCTTTTGTGATAGTGCTGCGGATATATGCGCGAGCGGGCGAATGATCAGGAAAGACAAGGCCAGGAATTCTATGAGTAAGATAAAAATAACGACCCCGGCCTCTCTGAGCAACAGTGATTCTTTTTGTGCTTCA
>CAMYMO010000203.1 GCA_947259425.1 uncultured Ectothiorhodospiraceae bacterium
CCTGGGCCCTACTTATCTGGGTTACCCTGCAAAAGCACGGCTATGATGCATTCGCAATTTTTAAGGAAGCCGGAGTGGATCACACCAAACTGGGGGATGGCAACGCGCGTTATCGATTAGATGAAATGACGACCCTTTGGACGGTAGCCGTGCGTGAGACCGGCGACCCCTGTTTTGGCGCCGAGGTCGGTAAACATTGGACGCCAACGACCTTTCATGCCTTGGGATTTGCCTTTTTGGCCAGTCATACCCTCAAAGATGCTCTGCTTAGACTTGCTCGTTATACCCGCATTGTTAACAATTCAATTAGTGCCAGGCTTGAAACCCACGGCGCACATTATCACTTGATGATGGAAACCAGTGAAGATGACTCAAGGATTCATCCTGTAGCACGTGATTCAGGTATGACGGCGGTCATAAGCATGTGTCGACTTTTGTGTGGTGACGATTTTTCGCCAGTCGAAATACAGGTGACGCGTGACAAATCGCTCTGTCATGAGGAGCTAATAAAGTTTGTAGGTTGTCCAATTGAGTACAATTGCGAACAAAACCAAACTTTATTTGACCGTATTACGGCTGAAAAACGTCTGCCAACTGGTAATAGCGAATTGGCTAAGGTGAACGAAGATCTGGCGATGAAGTACCTTAATTCGATCGATGGTGCATCGTTGATGTTACAAGTGAAAGCAAAACTGGTTGAAATGATGCCTCAGGGGCAGGTATCTGAAGAAGCCGTGGCCGCTGAATTGAATTTAAGTTTACGTACTTTGCAACGGAAATTACGCGAAGAGAAAACCAGTTATAGTAATATTTATAAATCCATTCGACAAGAAATGGCCGGTGAGTATATCCAGGACTCGCAAATGTCGATGACCGAGATAGCCTACTTATTAGGGTTTTCAGAGCAGGCGAATTTTACCCGGGCATTTCGACGTTGGTATGGAACCTCACCGAGTGCAGCACGTGAAAAATTAAATAATAACGTGATGTTACAGTAAGAGAGTATGATGATAAAACAAATCCTGATGCTTTTGGCCAGCCTGGTATTCTTATCTTGCGCGGTAATTGAAGCACCGTATTACTATAATGAAATTGTATTACGAAATAACAGCGATGAATTGGTAAAAGATGTAAAGATTCTTTCGATGAAAACGAATCGTATGATACGCTGCGCAAATATCCCACCAGGTTCTCAATGCTCGGACAAGTTTCCAAAGCGAAAACGTGTGAAATCTAACCTGAGTATAACCTGGACGCATCGAGGTAAAACACATCAAGAAGATAATATTGTTCTGAACATCCCTGACGATTACGATCGTTCCATTCCGATGCGCGGTGTGCTTATTGTTAATAAAGACAGTACGCTGATGATTTTCGTCGAAGCAGGGGAACGCTAAACTTATTATGGGCGATCGATCTAAAAAAGTTAGCTATATATTAGCCGCCAGTCAGTTCTGTTTGGCCGGGGCGCTGATATACTTTACCTTTGAGCTTTCACGTTTAGCAACACAGATCCCGGATATCTTATCAGCTGTTGAAAAAACCAGCGAAAAAATTGAACCGGTTGTGAACGAGGTTAGTGAGATTCGCGATCAAATTCCCCCTATATTGAAAGAAGTCGAACAGGTACGTAAACAGATACCAGCTATTATCCAGGAAGTGCAGCAAATTCGAGAACAGCTACCGGTTGTGCTTGCCGAGATGAAAGAAGTGCGCGAATTAGTTCCCTCGGTCCTGGAAGAAACAAAACATATTCGGGCGCAGGTACCCTTGGTATTAACTGAGGCTCGACTTTATCGCAAACAAATTCCCTTGATACTGGATGAGATTAAAGAAGTTCGAATTATTATTCCGGATGTGTTGGCTGAAGTCGAACGTACACGTGAAGCGATTCCGCCAATGTTATCCCAGGGCGAGCGTATGATCGGTGAAGCGAGCAAAGCGGGGCGGCGTGCCAGTGAAGGCGCGGTGACCGGGGTGATTACCGGGATATTCAAGGCGCCGTTTAAACTGGTTGGGGGCTTGGGTCGGGCGATGTTTGGTTCTTCGACTCAGGTAAGCGGATTGACAGAGGGGGATGAAAACCTCGCGAGTAATACCGCGGCAGCAATTTTGGCAACGGGATATTTAGGCGAAAAGCGTCAATGGGCTAATCCAGATAGTGGTAATGATGGAACGATTAGTATAAAAGAAGTTAAATTGATTGATGGCAAGGAATGCCGCGTAATTAATAGCATTGTCAGGATTAAAGGGGAAGAAAAGATCAATTCAGATGTCACCGCATGTCGAAATAAAGATTCCGAATGGGAAATGCTTAATGAGTAATATTATATTAATTTTCCATATAACCTTAACCCCCTGAATAATTTCCGACGTTAACGCTTATTCGATCGCCTAAAAGTTAAGCAAAAAGGACCAATGCATACGGGACGTTCGGTATGTTACTCTGGCCGGATGGGCTTATAATAGGCTTGTTCGTAACCATTGAAGTAGCTGGTATTAAAATAATATATAAAGAAGGGGATTTGAAATGTTTTTTCAAAGTGTTTTTGCACGTTTGCGACGCCTGGCAAGTGTGAATAAATTAGTTGGTGGTTTAACTCGCGAATTCTGGATTGGACATTTACTGGTTATGATCTCAACCGTTTTAGGTGTGTATTTAGCCGCACATTCTGGTTTGAAGACGGCAGTTGAATTTGACGCCATTTCATCCGATCGCGATAATTATTATTTACGTGCGAATTTACGAGACGAAATTCGCTATAATATTTCGATAGCCGAAAAATTTATTGTCACGATTGATAAACTTGGCTCATTCCATCGTAGCAACTATCCTGCGTTTCAAACGTATGTGTTGGAAACAATGAAAGAACAATCAAATACACTGAAAACACCTAACGTAATTCTAAATGGGACTTTGCAGTATTATGATCGCGTCGACCGTTTACTTGCACAGAAGCAATCGGGTGGCATTAATGTGCGGGTGTTGGCAACGAAATTGCGAAAAGAAATTGATAAATATAATAAAAATGTAATGACTCAATTGGATAAAAACTTAATCGATCTGAAAAAACGCTTAGATGATAATGGTGTGGTCATTTACGAATAAAATCGAATATATAAGGCATTTACATGGAATCAACCATCATCCTTTATTCGCTGCTCTGCATGTTTCTCTTATCGCTTTTTATCGGCATGCGCATGTTGCAATTGCGCTATCGGGCTGTTTTAGAAGATAAGCTGCATCCGGGCTATTTTAAGCTGAATCGCGGTGCCAAGTTGCCTGATTATTTAGTCCAGGTGACACAACATTATGAAAATTTATACGAAACTCCGGTGTTATTTTATGCCATCGTGATATTGGCTTACATATTGAAAGTAGTGGATGTGGTAACGCTTACCCTGGCCTATAGCTATGTTGTTGCTCGTATCGTGCATGCCTTTGTACATCTGGGCAGCAATCGAATTCTACTTCGAAGAAATGTTTTCCTGCTCAGTATTGTAATCCTGACGATTTTTTGGCTTTACGTATTTATCAAATTATAATTTAAGTGGATTATTGATATCTATTCCATCTTGAAATGGTTTATTTCTTTCGATATGGGTTAACAGGTAAACCTGGCCTAGCCAATTATTGATTATCGCTTCCGCACTATCATGCCAGGTATTATTTATATAGGGTTCGATAACAGCTTCTGGAAAATCGGGCAGTAATTGATTGTTTTCTCTTGCCACGATGACCTTGTCACGATATTCGCCTAAAATTGCCTGAGCTTGCAAACTTAAATAATTTTCCGGAAAGGGTGGGTAACTGTCTATACGATGCTCGAAAAAGTTGATGACCTCACGTTTATATTCTTTCAATAAGCTAATTGAATCATATTCAGGATGGCCTTGAAAAAAGATTAAACGAAATTGATCTTCACTTACCGCGAGATGCACATCCGCCTGTTCACTTTCAACCAGAATATGTAGTCCGGCATCAACAAATTGCTGGTGGTCAACTTGATTAAATCGCGAATGCGGTACATCAAACTGGGTATTCACACCGGTAACCAGAGGGTGGTTACGTTGTACCACATTATGCGCATAAACTCCCCAGCGCTTAAACCCTAATGGACGTCGTTTTTGTTGATAGCGAAACTCCATGACCGCATGCGTAGCCAGACATGAGCAGAGTGTTGAGGTGACATTTTCATAGGCCCAATCAATAACCTCAATTAACGGTTGCCAAAAGGGTTCACTCGACAAATCAGGACCCGTTACATTGGCACCGGTAATAATCAATGCATCCAGTCCGGCCTCTTTTATCTGCGTAAAGCTTTCATAGTAAGCGTCTACATGAGTCTGTCCTGCCTTGTTACGCTGCAGGTTCGGGATGCTAAATGGATGGATATAAAACTGGGCAATTTGATTGCTCTCACCAATCAAACGAAAAAACTGACGCTCGGTTGCCTCAAGCGCTGCATCGGGCATCATATTTAACAGGCCAATATGTAACTCACGAATATCCTGATGGATGGCATCTTTATTTGCGAGCACGTTCCCGCCTTCTTGTAACAAGCGAGTAAAACTGGGTAAATTAGAATGAGCTACCAGGGGCATCTTCGAACCTATAATGCTTTTTCGATCAATGTTAAAAACTCGTCAGCTGTTTCGATTTGCCAAAGGTCCGTGGTGTGAATCGTATAACCATAATGTTCAGCGATCGATTCATAACGCGGTATGCGTGTTTTGAATAATTTAGGGAATATCCAGCGTACAAAGTCATCAGGTTCGATCATGGCGACATATTGCAGCTGCTTTTCTTTAAGATATACTTCAAGCTGTTCATCCAAAAAAGCTTCACGATAGTAAAGCGGTTTTGGGTCCGATTCGGCACGTCGAATCAATTCCTGTTCATCTTTGTCGGTTGCTTTGATATAGACCAACAGGGTATGTTCAGCAAGAATCTCCAGGGTTTTTGCATCGTCTAATTCACAAACGCTGCCACCGGCATCATTGATAAAGTGTTTGTAGCCGTAAATGCTTTGCGCTTTTTCTATAAAACTCGGAACATCGCGCATCGCCTTGATCTCAGCCTGATGATGTAAAGCCTGGCGTCGTTTAAATTCTGCCAGGGGTAACCCACCGTGTTCCGGATTACCAAGTTTGCCAAGAAAACTGGAAACCGGTTGCAGGTTATCAACGGTAATATTGTTCGAAATAAAAATCGAGTCATTGCGTAGCAAGTCACGTAGAAACGGGATCTGCATTACCTGGGTTTTGATATTATCCAGAATCGGTTCATCAAGATATCGAGTTCCAATGCGATAATCACCAGAAAAATGAAACCAGTCGTGTTTACGCAGCATATCCGCCAGACGTGTCTTACCGACGCCGGACATTCCTAATAAGGTTATGGACTTATGCTGCCAACTGCGAAATTGTTCAATATCTAGTTTCATTTCAAGCTCCTATAGGCCGTATTGTATGTGCATCATCGGGTAAAAGACAATTCATATGGCCGATTTCGGCAACGATTTATTCTCGGCTTGTGGTAGGATTAGGCTTGAAGTATTGGTTATCTTGAGTTTTATGCTATGAAACGAACCTTGGTCTTTCTCGTCATCTGGATTGGCTTTATTTTGGCCGCAACTGCGCTTAATCAAGCCGCCAAACTACAGGAGCCGGAGATCACTCCCGAGCTTGTTGAACGAGACCGAACCGATCACCCGACGGTGGCAGAGTTAAAACAAGCCATGTCGGATCGCGATTATTTATCCGCGCTCGCTATTATCGATAAGCATCACAAGTTGTTTGCCAGTCTTGCAGATTCGGATGACTATCAGGCCTATCAATTTTTTTATCTCAAAGGACATGTGCATTCAGCATTGTGGCAACATCTGGAAGCCGAAAAAAGCTGGACGTTTGCGCTCAATTTCGCCAACAGTAAGAAAGAGAAAAAGCGTATCAAACGCCTGGTTGCTGCTAATCGTATGTTGGTCGATGATATCAATGATGAACGAATGTTAAATACCACCTATCGAGCAACACCTCACACAGGTCCTGCATCGATCCTGAATGGCAAGATAGCGGTTATATATGTTTTTCTTACCGATGGTGCTTTACAAAACTGGAGCTTGCGCAAACGTGAATTTGTTTTGAGTAGCTGGGATATAGCCGAGCAATGGCTAACATTTAATTCGAAAATATATGGGGCAGATTTAGATTTTTCTCACCGTATATTTTTAGTGGATAAAAATCCTCGTATTAAACGATTACACGTCGGCGACTTTGACAGCCAGAATCAACACTCTGGTAAGGTCGCACAACTGGTTGCCGATCACTTTGGTTATCAGGATATTCTGTCATTTGTTGAAAAGATAAAGCAGGAAGAGCAGGCCGATCAGGCAATCTTATTATTTCATCTGGCTCGTGATGGTCGCTCGTTTGCGCAACGTTGTGTATATGAATGTGGAGAGAGTGCAGAGTACGTTTACTTGATGGAATCTCCATCAGGCAAACGGGGTAATTATATGAACTACGCTCAAGCACATGAAACCTTACATTTATTTGGTGCTGATGACCTATATAACATCCGTGGTGGAAAACACTATGTAGTACGAGACATAATGAATTATCCAGCGAGTATACTGGCGGCCAATACACTCGAGCCGATTACCGCCTATGCGGTTGGAATTTATAATAAAGAACCAAAAGCACCGTTTGAAATTCAATCTATTTTTAGGAGTCACTAAATGGAAATTACTACTTTGAGTCAGACCCTGTTAAATCTGTTAATCAGTTTAAGCTACGCTATTATTACCTTGATTGTTAGTGTAACTACTTTATATATGATCGATCATTTCTTTTATAAAAAAATAGATTTCATCGAAGAGATTAAACATGGAAATATAGCTGCAAGTATATTCTATAGCGTGATTCTTTTGTTTGTTGCTATCATTGTAACCATTTCGATCAACTAAAAAAGAGCATTGCACTGATTGTTATTAATAAAATTTACAATTTCAAGTGCAATGCCCTAAGTAAATGAAGCTAAGCAAATGAGAGCTAGTCAATTAGCTTTTGTGGGATGACACTATTTTTCAGTACAAACGCGCGGCGCGTCACCTAATGCATTTAATGAACCACCGCCCCCGCAGCCACCAATCGTGACTTTTACATAGCTTTGACCACCGATGATCTCTCCGCTATCGAGTTTGGCAACGGCATAGATATTACTACTTTCACGTAAGCGAATGCGTGTTTTTAAGTTATCACTTTTCGTATTATCGGATAGAAAGAAGGTGGCAACGGGTTCTTTGCGAAACTCATTATAAAAACTTAATTCTTTGACGAATTCACCCTTTTTAAGGCCTTCAACCTTTCCAACGCTAACACCAACAACCGCCCCATTTTCAGCAATATCAGGTGCCTTTAATATTATACGATCTGAACTTATTGGTTTATTGCCATAATTTTTACTAATACAGCCAGGAAGTGTCTTTTGTGCTGCATATACAGTACCGGTAAACACGGATAAGATGATAAAACTTACGATGTAGGTTATGTTTTTCATGTCTGACTCCTTTTGTGTACGACAATAATGATATTGCAGACACTGTGCCAACTGCTCGAACTGAGTAATTTCAGGAACTTAGACTAAACAAAGGGAAAATAATTGATATACCATCATGCAAATTGCAAGACGAATTTGCAGTGTGCAGGAGAATGTAAAAGGGTTAACTTAATACAAAGAATTTAACAGCTTGATAACTTCAGTTGAGTCCCAACGAATGGCTGCATTGATTCCATAATGTATTTTACCATCCAGACCGATGACAAATGTTGACGGAAAGGCAACGACATTCCATTCTGTTGATACCGAGCCATCTTTATCTAATAAGACCGGAAATTCAACATTGATCCGCTTTAAAAACTGATCAATGGTTTGACTGGATTCTGCATAATTAATAGAAATTAATTCAAATGGTTTGCCTTTCATCTTTTGGCGGAGTCGGTTTAATGAGGGGATTTCTTCAACACAGGGTGGGCACCAGGTCGCCCAGAAATTTACCACGGTAATTTGATTCTTAAAATTGTCCATGGTGATAGTCTTATTACTGCTGTCTTTTAAGGTAAAGGCAGGTGGTATTGAATTGCCCTTAAAGACTTTGATTTTACTGTTCAACAAGGTCTGGTACTGAGTGTTTTTGTCTTGTTGATAGTTGTTAGGTGGTAAATAGTCTGTATTACTCTGAAGAAGTCCAATCACGCCTGGAAGATATGTAGGCAATCGGTTGAACATTTCGGTCGCGGCCGGATTATGATCATTCCGATAAAAAACACCCGCGACACCAGGCATGTACTGATAATAAATATGTTGGTTTGAGGTACTTAATGCCTTTAACAGCCGTGGGAATTGCCAGGCCGTACCACGTCGTCCGCCCTGAAAAATAAACGTAGGGATAGTCGTTTGACTGGTGATGGGTAAATATTCAGGGTCGAGGCCGAGTTCCGGTATTGCGGTAAAAAAGTCGGGCGAAAAAAGAATGGTGCCAGATAGATAGCTTTCCCCCGGGTTTTGTTGTTGCCATAAAGTCGCACCACGCATAACGGGAATTGCACCATAGGCGCGTGCCATTAGTACGATTTTTTTATTAGTTTTCTTATAGGCAGCCGAAATAAGATCAGCGACGTATTGGGCATCCAGGTTACGCATAAAGTTTGAAGTTTTTGGTTCAAACAGGACTTCAGCGAAATCGATCTGCCAGATTTCGATATTATTTTCTGCCAGTCGATGTGCTGTTTTATATGCACGTTTTGAAAAGTTGTAACTTGAGCCGACCCAAATAATCAAGGTGTCACCTTGTGCCGGGTAGTGCGAGACAATCATCTCGGTTTGATCCTGGGCCTCTATGACCAGTTCGAGTTCGGACACTCGCTCACGAGGATCGGCATTGGCAACTGAGCAGATGCTGATTAAAAGAGTGGGCAGTAATATAAGGTTAAGGCTTGAGAGCCAGCTAAATGATGTGGACATACGTTTAACTAATTTATCTGGGTCTAAACAGTATAAACGTCAAATCGTCCGGATGACAGGGGAGATCGGTTACTTTTTCCTGCATTCGTTGCTGGGCTATCGTTACCAGCTGGTTCGCGGCGGTTTCCAGGTTTCCCTTGCGGATTAATTCAGTAATCTCTGACAGATAAAGATTATCAAACAATCCATCACTGGCAACTATGACGGTGTCATGTTTATCCAGTTTTCGTTGGCTGCCGATTTCTATGCTCATATCCTCGGCGCCAACGACATTTGAAATTAAGTGGCGTTCTTCATGATGGATGGCCTCGTCTTCATCAAGCAGACCAGACTCGACGGCATAGCCGACCGGTGAATGTGCGATCGACTGTAATTTAATTTTTCCACGTTGCCCGCAGACCATAATCATGGAATCACCAACATGAAATGGGCGTACCTGGTTACCCTGAATTTCGATTGCCGCCAGGGTAGTGGCCGCACCACCTGTTTGTTTGATAATGCGTTGGTTGGCTTTTTCAATTCCATCAAGGATTGCATCACGCAGGGCAATATCGGTCGTGCTTGCTTTTGTTATTGAATCGAAAATTGATTCGATGGCTGTTTTCGATGCTGTTTCACCATTGGGTTGTCCCCCTAAGCCATCGGCTATAACTAATACCCCTGATGTTGCGTCATAGGGGATTAAAGCCGCACAATCTTCATTCACGGTGATTTTGTCAGGTGAACGATGTGTATATAACACCGCGTGCCCTTGCGCGAAATCAAGCCGAATTGGCTTGTCTAAATCCGTTTGCGTGTAGTTATTTTCTGAAGACAGGGGACTATCCTTTCTCGCTTACCATTGCATGGTTTCAATGTATTCACGCAGTTGTGTTGCACTGCGAAATTTTTTCAGGATGAGACTGCGTTTTTGGCCGTTTATGATATCTTTTACCGCTTTAGGTTGTTTTGCATAATGTTTTTGTCCGCCGAGTATCTCGTAAAAAATTCGTACCATTTCAACGGTGTCGTCCTGAATTGCGGTGCGCTTGGATGAGGGCGATTGGAAAAGATCAACTAACTTCATGTCAAAACCTAATCCATAACGTTGTAAAATTATATTGTCAGTATGTAAATCGCCATGATACTCACCGATACGATGTACTGCCTCCATACCACAGGCGAGCGCATGTAAAACATGCAGGGCTTGATAAGGTTGCAAACGCTTGCCAGGTTGTCTCGTCACAAATTGACTGAGCAGTTCACCTTCAACATATTCTGAGATCAATAAGGTCACCGCTATCCCTTTCACGGTGATCTGATCCTGTGCGCTGTATTGGATTACGATTGGGCAGTGGCGCAACTTATGTAATTTTTTAGCATAGAATTTTACGGCTTTGTCGCGCGGGTTTCTTTGTGGGAAAAAGATCTTGGCAGTCCGTTCTATGCCCGTCGCGACTTCACGGACAAGATAAACTTCGCCTTCCCAACCACCACCGAGTAAGGAAATGACTTCATATTTTCGTGCCAAAACACGCCCTGCCGCCAGGTGAAAGTGGTCGATTCTTGAACTTTTATTTGCCATACCATCATTCTATGCTGCAATTTGAAGATTTACCACCCAGCGCCATCTTTCAACCCAGGTCAACCGATTTTAAGCTGGCGCGTTTACCAATAAATAAGTGTGTGATTACAAGAAAAGGGTTCGCTAAGGGGGAACGATAATCGATGTTGTCGGCGGCAATGATAGTCCGATTGGTATTCGTCTGTGCCTGGTTGATTCTGTTTAATACGGGTTATGCAGCAACGGAATCGGATTCTGAGATATGGTTGTATTACAGCCAGGATGAGTTTCAGGAAAAAACATACCTGACATCAATGAGTTTAGCGATTAATGATGATGAGATGATATTCATCAATATTGGCCATAGCGAATCAGAATTTTTCGGTGAAACAATTTCAACCAACCAGGTGAGTTTGGGATTAAGCTCGTTTCGTCTGATGCCTTTTGCGGTTGATGGTTTTTATGAATATTGGGGTAAACAGGGTGAATTGGAGATCGACACGGTCGGTTTGGGCATAATGTATTATGCGGATGATTGGTCGTTCGGGATACCGGTTGAATATCAAAATATAGAATTTTTCTCACGTGAGTCTTCAAGGTTTCAGCATCGATTCACAGTTAAGGGTTATGGTTTGGGCTTGAACTTTCAGCTGACTGGCGAGCACCTCAGCTGGTCGTTTAGTGCAATGCGCTATGGTTATAGTGAAGATCTACAGAAATTAAGTACTTCACGTGCATTATTTTTACTGGGAGCAAAAAACCTGAATCATGTAACGATTATTAATGACTGGTTAGTGAGTTCGTCACTGCGTTATCGTTGGACGGATACCTCGCTTTCGCTACTGGCTGTGCACAGTGTTTCAGCCATTGATCAAGCTGAGTCTAATAATGCTGCGGTAAATCTATCGATTGATGTCACCCCCGACATTTCGTTGTTAGCCGAGATTGGACGCACTTTTGAACGTTTCGATCTGGCTACCGACTATGCATCAGTCGGTATCGGTTTTAGATTCTAGGTTTTTTAGTTGGGATAAGTTCAAGGTCGCGGACCAATCCGCTTGCGTTTGCTTGGATCCATTATCGGCCTCATCATTGTCGTCATTGATCTCGGTCCAACTCATATCTGCTTCCAGCCGATAAGTCGCCTGGTATTCATGCGGTGGTGTGCCTTGCCAATCATTGAGTGAAAGCTTGGAAAAATACAATTCACCGTTTTCTTTTTTATATAAGTAATAATGGTGACCAACGATTCGTTGACAACGACAAGTTGCACGATGTAATTCCTGATCACGTTGAGCCTGGGTCAGGATTGAATGGGCTTGTTGTTGTAATGACTTTATCTGCTCGGCAATAATATTTAATTTACTGCTGACATGTGACTGAATGGTATCATCAGCATCGGCAATATTTTTAGCTAAATCAACTAACTCCGTCGCTGGGGCGAGCCGGCTGACTGGATAGGGCGCACTACTCGCTGTACCGGAGTGCTTTTTACCCGAATATTTTTTACCGGGATTATCAGGGGACGTGGCCATTGAAATTTCCATTCGCTTTCATTATCGTTCACGACTAATATTAACAAATTCCAACGCATAGGCCTATGCGGGGCAGAGAGTTTATTAACAAGGGCTTATCATTTTTACCGATGCTACGATACCGGAGGATTTAAAATGCGTAATCTGTTTTACTGTTTAATCTTGCTTACAATAGCAGGTCCAATTCAAGCCACGGTCGTTGGTAAAGAAATTAAATATGAATATAATGGTACGACATTAACAGGTTACCTGGCTTACGATAATAAACAAAAAGGCAAGCGCCCAGGCGTCTTGGTAGTGCATGAATGGTGGGGACATAATGACTATGCCCGATCTCGCGCGCGACAGTTGGCGGAGTTGGGCTATATTGCGTTTGCACTGGATATGTACGGTGATGGCAAGTTAGCTAATCACCCGAAAGATGCCGGACGTTTTGCCGGACAAGTTAAAAATAACATGAAGGTGGCCGAGGCCCGTTTTGATGCGGGTTTAAAACAGCTCAGCAGTTATAAATTAACTGATAAAAATAAGCTTGCCGCTATTGGATACTGCTTTGGTGGTGGCGTTGCCTTGGAAATGGCACGTCGAGGTAAAGCGTTAAAAGGTATAGTGAGTTTCCACGGTAGTCTGGCCACCAAACAGCCGGCTAAAAAAGGTGAAGTGAAGGCCAGGGTACTCGTCTTTAATGGTGCGGAAGATTCATTTGTTAAAGAAGAGTCAATTATTGCTTTTCGTCAGGAAATGAAAAATGCTGAGGCGGATGTTCGCTTTGTCAACTTAGCCGGCGCAAAACATTCGTTTACTAATCCAGGTTCAACCGCCATCGGCAAAAAGTTCGGCATACCGCTTGAGTATAATAAAAAGGCTGACCAGGAATCCTGGCAACAGATGCAATCTTTTTTTGATGAATTATTCAAGTAAGACATTGATATTATTAATGTTATAGAATTAATATCTGATCAAGCAAAGTGTGACCTGTGACACATTTTGACGATTCTGATCTAGTCTATGCTTTTATATAAGTGACCTTGGAGGTTAAGCCCCAAACCTAGGGTTAAAGAGGATATATGGCTGCACTGATACAGTTTGCCAGCGGAGCACCTGGCATTAAGTACGCTCTAGATAAACGTCACATCTTGATTGGGCGTATTTCTAAAGGCAATGATATTTGTTTACCTTGCTCGTTTGTCAGCAGGCACCACGCAATCATTATGCTTGTCGAGAGTGTGATCAATCCGGGTACCTTTGATATTTACATTGAAGACCTCAAGAGCAAAAACCACACTTATGTTAATGATGAGCCCATCAGCCG
>CAMYMO010000204.1 GCA_947259425.1 uncultured Ectothiorhodospiraceae bacterium
AGGGGTGGCGGAGTGAGCAACAGCGTTGTTGACCGATTGCAAGCTGATGGAATCAATGCGTTATTTATCGAAGGCGGAATTGAAGGACTTAAAGGCATTGATGGTATAGTGGATCGAAAGTAAAACAGTTAACCAGGGTGATTGATAAGAATACATAACAAGACAACCCTAAGTGCGCTTCGCCACACTGGAGTCGCCCGTGGTTTTAAACGTTGAGGCTGTAGAAAAATCCCAAAATAATAAATTGCACGTAAATAAATATAATCAAGAACGTCGTCGGGATCGCTAACAGCGGCGGTATTTTTTCAACGTTAAACTATATAAAGAGAACTGTGCATGGAAGTGACTATTACAGGCGTTCACCATATCATGATAAGCGTAGGTGATATTGAAAAAGCGAAACAATTCTATAGCTCAATTCTAGGGTTTGAAGAAATGGTTATACCCGAAGGTATTACTGGCCCTAGGGCATGGTATAAACTTGGCTCAACCGAATTACACGTAAATGAGCATCCAAAGCACAAAGCAGGCAACTCCCATTTTGCTATTTCTGTCGAAAATGGACAATATAAAAAATACATAGACAATATAGAAAAGTCTGGATATGAAAAACGTTCAAGTTGCGAGCAATACGTCGACGGGTATTACAGGCTTTACATCCATGATCCTTTTGACAATTGTATTGAAATTATAAATGCAGAATTTTAAGTTTAACGAGGCGAGCCAGTTCAGATACCAACATCTCTAGCATTTTTGGCACAGCCGTCCTTAATCATTAAATGAAAGGTAGATATATTGAGGTATAAAGTTTCATCAATGGAATATCCAGATTTAAATCCTCCCGAAGTTCATTACATTGAGATTGACAAGGAGGAGGATGAATACCGAATCGTATCAGGTGCAATAATCGGTCGCGGCGTTGCTGCAGGAGGGGGAGAAGGAGTATTCAAACTCGAAGAGGTAATCGGTACCGATTGGTTCCGGGAAAGTGTGCAGAAGGCCGATTGTGAATGGCTTATTACAATTTTATCAGATGTATCACTTAGCCCAAAAAAGCGTTTTGAAACGGTACTAGAAAAAATTAAGTAATAATTATTTATGAAATTTGTGAAGTTCTCACCAGTGAAAACACCACTTTAACGGAAAAAGGTTAATTATTGAGACATTCGATCGTCTCATTATACATAACAAATCATGAACGAAGTTGAATTACTAGACATAGGTATTGTTCCAGAAGCCGCAGTTTCAAGCGCGGTACTTACACAAACAGAGTACTCTACATTTTTAACCTTCAATGCCATGAAAAAAGCTAAAGATAGAACCTATCAAAATGTTGGTACGGCCTTAATAGAGTTTAAAGGTTGTTTGTTAACTAAATTTGGTTACCCAAATGATGAGGCCCAGCCTGGCCACCCTCTTTACCAAAATATAGAAAAAGCAGGTGGATGTTATGACGCATATGAAGTTAAAAACTCTTACTGGGTAAAAGAAATAGAGGCACAAAATAATGTCTCATTTCCTGAGTCCCATATAAATAAGCGTCACTTCATTATCTTTTTTCACGACTCATCATTTGAGTGTCTGGCAAATGATATTAAAGTCCAGATCATCGAAAAGCCTTACCAAAATGCCTGGAAACTGATTACAGAGCGCGTATTGAACGAATAAATCACACGATAAGTCAGTCAAACTGACGCAATTTAATTTTAACCTGAAACCAACAATTTAGGATTTAAATAAATTATGGAATTAAGTGAAGAAGTCTATATACAAATTAAAGAACACTGTAAAGCAGGTGACGAAAAAGCAGAGAACGAACATTATCAATCCGCATATGACTCATATATGCAAGCATGGTCTCTTATTCCAGAGCCTAAAAATGAATGTGAAGCATCTACCTGGGTTCTAACAGCTTTAGCCGATACATATTTTTATACAAAAAATTTTGAAGCCGTTAAAGACTCACTCCAATACGCTATGCATTGCCCAAACGGGATAGGAAACCCATTCATTCATATGAGGCTTGGTCAGGCGCTGCTTGAACTTGGAAATGAAGAGCAAGCAAAGGAAGAATTGGCAAGGGCATTAATGGGTGCAGGTAAAGAAATATTTGAAGATGATGATCCTAAATATTTTGAATTCATATCCAAATACATGAAACCACCTGCAGGTCAAGAATCATGGTAATAAAATTGATAGATGCGATAACACAAGAACTTAATTACCATTACTTAGCGGATGAGCTTACACAACAGTAGCTTCACTGAGTTTTTAGTTGCTTGTGCATTAATTTGTCTTACACACTCTTTCTACAGCCTCGGTATATGTTAATCTTTAATATGAAATTCATAGAAAATACAAAAGTAAAAGATAAATTTGAAAGTTACCCAAGCTTCATTCGAAATAAAATGTATTCTCTTAGAAAGCTTGTATTACAAACCGCAAGAGAATTAGATGACCTGGAAGAACTAGAAGAAACACTCAAATGGGGTGAACCTAGCTATCTAACAAAACACGGCAGCACAGTTAGAATAGACTGGAAGGAATCCAAACCAGATGAATATGCAATGTATTTTCATTGCCAAACAAAATTAGTTGACACATTTAAGGAATTATATGGAGATATATTCAAGTATGAAGGAAATCGAGCTATAATTTTCGGTCGAGACGAAGTAATAGCTGAAGACGAGTTAAAGCACTGCTTATCAATTGCACTTAACTACCACAAAGTAAAACATCTCCCCTTATTGGGTGCGTAATGAATACACATATAAAATTTTAGCGATCATTATATCGATTTTAAAAACGTTATTCCCATAATTTAACCCTTTTCATCTTTATAAGATATTTTTCGATCCAAATATAATATATTTTCACTATTGACTCTGACGCTTGCGAAATTCTTCCACAGGGACACCGCCGACGCCCCAGTCTTCCATTTCAACCTCATCGATCACCACAAATGTCGTTGCCGGTGTTTTATTAAGGACACGTACAAGAAGGTCTGTCGTACCTTTGATGAGTTCCGCCTTTTGTTCAGGTGTTGTTGCTTCGCGTGTGATTTT